>JAPLCX010000086.1 GCA_026392035.1 Candidatus Auribacterota bacterium
ACCCACGCCCACGGATACTCCCACGATAACTCCTACGCCAACAGACACCCCGACTATAACCCCAACACCCACGGACACCCCGACTCATACGCCGACGGAGACACCTACTGAAACGCCGACAATAACGCCTACGCCGACCGAGACACCCACAATCACGCCCACGCCCACGGATACTCCCACGATAACTCCTACGCCAACGGACACCCCGACTCATACGCCGACGGAGACACCTACTGAAACGCCTACAATAACGCCTACGCCGCCGAACTATATTAATCTGACCATCGAATCTGGCTATCTCAAAGCAGGGGAGCATGGCCGGTTAAAATGGAGCTGCGACTTCAGCAGGTGGGATTATAGAGGGTCGCCGGTAAACGTTTATCTTGCGGCGATAAGAAACCCAAAGATTAATAATGCCCCATCCTCTATAGCCGATGCCTTGGCCGGTAGGGAATTATGGCTGTTCGAGAATGGGATGAGGAATGCCTATCGATATACCGGGAAGGTAAGGAGACCGACTTGGAGTCGGGTTGTTTTCCCTCCCGCCCCTCTGACCGGAACACTTGATTTTACAGCGCCGCTCTCGGCGTATTTTCAGGGCGACTGGGTATTCGCAACGGCGTTCATTTACATCAAATGCGTACCCATCAGAAAAGACTTGCCCGTGGAAAACTCAAATCTTCTGCATATCAGGTGAGGAGCTGGCTGCCCCTAGTTAGGATGAACGGGAGACTAGACGGGATAGCTTATCATGCTCACAGTGTAAAGCGGATATATAGGAATCAAGGGGCTCATTTGCACTCACGGTAGCGAGAATCATTGCAAAGGATCAAAGCAAAGCAAGAGATTCTCTTGAGTATTTCACTAGGAATCCCCGCAGGGGCAGAGTCCCACGGGCTCTGCCCGTGGGTAACTACTCGTATTCGGACGCTCCGTCGCGTGTGACAGCAATTCTCGCACCCAATTTAAGGATCGAGCAAGGAGTGTGCATACATGTCCAGCCCACTAAAGAGCCTCACACAGCTTAAAAAAACGATTGCCTCCCGCGGTTGGTTTCGTAATAAACGGCTCGTCTACCACGGGCTCGGGCCCGTGGGAGCCCATATGTTCTACCACTTCATGCCGATCTCGGCGATTATTGCCTTGTACTACGGCGATGAGGTCAAGAGATACATTGAAGGGGAGTGGGGCACGAAGGTCTTCTCGTATGAAAAAATGAACGCCGTGCGGCTCAACGACAGCACGGATTATCACACAAATTTCCTCCGCGACTACGGGAAGGAGATCGCCGCGTACATGAGCACACTCGACGGCGACATCTGTCTCGCCCCCTTCGCCCCTTCCGCCGCCATCCATGAGTTCCTGTTCACTCACGCGAGGGGCTGGCATCTCCTCACAAACTTAAAGATCGTGCAGGACTATTTCGAATACAAGGCGAGACTGGCACTGGAGGCCAGGAACCTTGGCATACCCATGCCTCCCGAGAGCCAGGTGATTCCCTTCGGCAAACTCGACCATGCAAAGCTCTCTAAGCGCTATGATGGCGGGTTTGTCATGCAGATGCCGCTCGCTGCTGCGGGAAGCGGCACCGAGTTTGTGTTCAGCGAGGCGGATTTCGAGAGGATTGTCGGCATACGAAAAAAGCAATTGGGCGAGGCGTTCGCCGCGATGCCGGTAAAGATCACCAAGTTCCTTTCCGGCCCCAGCCCGAATTGCACGGGATGCGTGGTGAACGGCGCGGTGGTTGTCTCGCAGCCGGATATCCAGATTGTGGGGGATCCCTATTTTGTCAAGCGTCCCGGACAGTACATTGGCTCTGATTTCACGGTGAGGGCATTCTCCCCCGAGCAGAAGGCGCTGATGTTCGACGTCGTGAAGCGTGTCGGGCGTTGGATGGGTGAGCAGGGGTACCGGGGGAACTTCGGCGTGGATTTTCTCTCCACGGTTGATAAGGATAATCGCGTGAAGGATATCTTCGTGAGCGAGGTCAACGCACGCCTCGTCGGCGAGTCGCAGTACCTGGCCGACTTTCAGGCGATGGAGGACAGCGTGCCGCTCACCTTCTTCCACCTTGCGGAGTGGATGAACATAGAGGAAATCACGCCCGGGGAAATTGAGGAGTACAACGATTCACTCCCCGATATCCAGGGTTCGGCGCTCACCCTGTACACAAAGCACAAGGGAATCTTCAAAGCGGCGGGGGGCATCACGGCGGGAATCTATCGTTGTGAAAATGGGAAACTCGTCAGGGTGAGGGAAGGCTACCTGCTTTCTCAGACAAAGAACAGCGATGAGTTCGTGCTCTCAGTCGGGGTCCCATGGGAGGGGCTCGTCCTCGGCCATCCGCGCTACGGCGACTGCAACGTGAATATCTGCTACATCCTCACGCGGGAGAGCATCGTCGACCCCCATAACTTCAGGGTGGTGAGCAGGAAGTGGCGCGCTATCGCGGACCTGGTCTATTACTCCTTCAAGCTCACCCCGTGCGACGCACGTCCCTTGCTCAAAGAAAAGGCCTGAATTTTCCTCCAAAGTTATCCACAGCCGTAGCCGCCGACACTGAAGTGTCGGCTACGAGTATGGGTTACAGGTATACCTTCTAATAAGGCTCAATTCCCTTGAAATAGGTGCAGTTTTTCGCTATCGTTTTAGCCGGTGTGGAGTTAGGTGCGATGAAAAAAATCAATATCGGTTTGATCGGCTTGGGGACTGTGGGAACCGGTCTCGTCAAGGCCTTGCTCGCGGTGCACGGGAGGGAGATCTTTGAGCCGGCTCAGAAACGGGGGGCCGATCTCTACTATGAGGCAAGTGTCTGCGGCGCGATCCCGATCATAAAGTCACTCCGCGAGGGGCTGGCGTCAAACAGGATACATGAAATACGCAATCCTCATTGGTGATGGGATGGCGGATTACCCGCTCATCGAGCTGCGGAACCGTACGCCGCTTGAAGTTGCGCGGACGCCGAACATGGATTTCCTGGCGAGAGAAGGCGTCGGAGGCCTGGTGCGCACCATCCCCCACGATATGGAACCAGGGAGTGATGTCGCCAACCTCTCCATCATGGGAGTTGATCCCACCCGATACTACACGGGGAGGGGCCCGCTCGAGGCCGCGAGCATGGGGATCGAGATGGGGGGAGATGATCTCGCCTTCCGCTGCAACCTTGTCACCGTCGCGGATGACCTCATGGTGGATTACAGCGGGGGACATATCTCTTCAGGAGAGGGGAGGCTGCTGATCGAGCTCCTGAGCGAGAAATTCGCCGGGAGGGGCGTGCGTTTCTTCCCCGGCGTGAGCTATAGGGACCTGATGCTCGTTTCCGAGCAGCTGCTCCAGGAAGACGGCGGACCGTTGCACTGTGTCCCCCCTCACGATATCATTGGTCACCCGATACGGGAGCATTTTCCCACCGGGAAGGGGAGCCGTTTCCTGCGTGAAATCATGCAGGCGTCCTATTTGATTTTGTCCCAGCACGTGGTCAACAAGGTGAAAATTGACCTCCGAGAGAATCCGGCGAACATGATCTGGCTCTGGGGCGGCGGGAAGAAGCCTTCATTCGGGACATTCGGAGAGGAGCACGGTCTCAGCGGCGCGGTGATATCGGCCGTGGATCTCTTGAAGGGCATCGGGAAACTGCTCGGCTTCGAGGTCATCGATGTCCCCGGCGCCACAGGGTACTACGACACGGATTACTCAGGGAAGGCGGGGGCGGCGCTCAGCGCCCTTGGACGGGTGGATTGCGTTCTCGTGCATGTCGAGGCCGCGGACGAGGCCGGCCACAATGGGGATCGCACGGAAAAAGTGCGCGCGATCCAGAACTTCGACGCCAAGGTCGTCGGAACAATTCTGGACGGCCTGCGGGATGCCGGGGATTTCAGGATCATGGTGCTCCCGGACCACGCGACCCCTCTCTCGGTGAGGACGCACGTGGCAGATCCCGTCCCCTTCTGCATCTGCGGCACCGGCATCAGCCCGGACGGGATGGAGGCTTTCAATGAGAAGGCTGCGGCAAAAGGCTCGCTGAACATCAGTGAGGGGTGGCATCTCCTCGACCATCTCTTGGCAGTATAACAATAGTGATTCTCACAAAGAGTAAAAGAGGGCACGAGGAAGCTTTGGAAAGAACTGTGATTCTGATCTAATCGCAAATAGTTCGCGCTCGTTATCTCTTTTACTCTTTGTTGGACCGTATAACTTTGGGGTGCATTCATGGGCATCGTCGTTCACAAATATGGCGGCACATCGGTCGCCGACCCGGAGAGGATTAAAAATGTCGCGCGCAGGGTCGCCCGGGCGAAACAGGACGGCGATAGCCTCGTGGTGGTTGTCTCGGCGATGGGGGATACGACGGACGCGCTGATCGCGCTCGCGCACAAAGTTGCCCGAGCTCCCTCCGACAGGGAGCTCGATATGCTGATGTCCACGGGCGAGCAGATCACCGCGGCGCTCCTCACCATGTCCCTCCACGACATGGGCGTGAGCGCGATCTCTTTCACGGGGACGCAGGTCGGCATCATCACCGACAGTGTCCACCGGAAGGCAAAAATCGTTGAGATCAGCACCGAGAGGATTATGGAGGAGATGGACCGCGGTGCGGTCGTTGTCGTGGCGGGGTTTCAGGGTGTGGATTCAGAGGACAACATCACCACGCTGGGCAGGGGAGGCTCGGACACCACCGCGGTCGCCCTCGCCGCCGCCCTCAGGGCGGACGTCTGTAAAATCTACAAGGACGTGGAGGGTGTCTATACCGCAGACCCGCGGATTGTCCCCGACGCGAAGAAGATTGACCGGGTCAGCTACGACGAGATGCTCGAGATGGCGAGCCTGGGAGCCCAGGTGCTCCAGTCAAGAGCCGTGGAGTTCGCCAAGAAGTACGGCGTCAGGGTGGAGGTGCTCTCCAGTTTCACCGATGCGCCGGGAACGATTCTGGCCGAGGAGGTGGAAGAGATGGAAGACATGGTCATACGGGGAGTGACGGTGGGCCGCGGCGAGGCGAAGCTGACGATTCTCCACGTGCCCGACCGTCCCGGCATCGCGGCCGCGATTTTCGGCGCGATGTCGGACGCCAATATCAACGTGGACATGATCATACAGAACGTGAGCGCGGAGGGATTCACGGACGTTTCCTTCACGGTCTCGCGCGACGACCTGAAGACGGCGGTGGCAACGCTCGAGAAGGTCTCCGCGAAAATCGGCGCGAAGGGCGTGACGTCGGACGCCGACATCGCCAAGGTATCCGTGGTGGGCGTCGGGATGAAGAGCCACAAGGGGGTGGCGTCAACGATGTTCTCCACACTCGCGAAGGAGAAGATCAACATCGAGATGATTTCCACGAGCGAGATAAAGATTTCCTGCGTGGTCGACGCCGCGGACGCCGACCGCGCCGCGCGGGCGCTCCACGCCGCCTTCGGGCTGGGGAAAGGTAAATAGCACCCATTATTATAGCGCACCCTTGTAGCTCACCCTTCAGGCTGAGGCGCTGGAATTATGGATAACTTTCTTGATGAGGATTGCAGCCGATACTCGTAGCCGACACTTCAGTGTCGGCGGCTACGGCTGTGGATAACTTTCTGAGGTGCTTATGAAAACGGTAAAACTTTATGACACGACCCTTCGTGATGGCACTCAGGCCGAGGGGATAAATTTTTCCAGCGCGGACAAACTGCTCATCGCCCGGAAGCTTGATGAGTTCGGCATCCACTACATCGAGGGCGGCTGGCCGGGTTCCAACCCGAAGGATATCGAGTTCTTCCAGGAGGTGAGATCGCTCAAACTAAAGAAGTCCCGCGTCGCGGCATTCGGCAGCACGCGCCGAGCCGGGACAGCCGTGGCGCAGGATATCAATGTCATCAGGCTCCGCGAAGCGAACACGCCCGTGGTAACCATCTTCGGCAAGAGCTGGATGCTGCATGTGACGGACGTGCTCAGGACGACGGCGGACGAAAATCTCACTATGATCGGTGACACCGTGCGGTACTTCAAGAAGCTCGGCAAAGAGGTGATCTACGACGCCGAGCACTTTTTTGACGGGTACGAGGACAATCCTGACTATGCCCTGAAGACGCTCCTCGCAGCGGCAGAGGCCGGTGCTGACACCATCGCCCTCTGCGATACAAACGGCGGGACATTGCCGCTCAGGCTCGCGGCGATCATGCGAGAGATAGCGGAGAGAGTCACGACGCCGCTCGGCATCCATGCGCACAACGACTCCGGCATGGGGGTCGCCAACTCCCTCGTCGCCGTCGGCGAGGGGGCGGTCCACGTCCAGGGAACGATCAACGGCTACGGGGAGCGATGCGGCAACGCCAATCTGGTGAGCATCATTCCGGGCCTCGTTCTCAAAATGGGCGTCTCCTGCATTGACCGAAAACGGCTCTCGTCGCTCACGGAACTCTCCCGGTACGTTGATGAGATCGCCAATATGGCGCCCGACTCCCGGGCCCCCTACGTCGGCACAAGCGCATTCGCCCACAAGGGGGGCGTGCATGCCGACGCGGTGCTGAAAAATTCCCGGGGCTATGAGCATATCGAGCCGGGGCTGGTGGGGAACAGCCGCCGGATCCTCGTCTCGGAGCTGTCGGGGAGGGCAAGTGTGTTTATGAAGTCCAGGGACATGCGCCTTGGCCTGAAGAAGGACGAACCCGCGCTGAAGAAAGTGCTTGCGATCATCAAGGAGCTCGAGAGCGAAGGGTATGAATTTGAAGCGGCTGAGGGATCCTTCAAGCTGCTCGTGGAAAAGGCGATGGAGCGCCACACGCCCTTCTTTGACCTCGAGGGTTTCCGTGTGAGCGTGGAAAAACGCAGGGATGGCCAGCTCATCTCGGAGGCGACGATCAAGGTGAAGGTGGGGGGCGTGTTCGAGCACACCGCCGCCGAGGGGGACGGCCCCGTCAACGCCCTGGACAACGCCCTTCGCAAGGCGCTGACGCCGTTCTATCCGTCCATCGCGGAGGTGCAGCTCGCTGACTACAAGGTCAGGGTGCTCAACGTGAAGGCCGGGACGGCCGCCAGGGTGCGCGTGCTCATCGAGTCCAGGGATAGGGAGGAGATGTGGGGAACGGTGGGCGTTTCAGAGAACATTATCGAGGCGAGCTGGCAGGCGCTGGTGGACAGCGTCGAGTACAAGCTCATGAAGGATAAAGCTCGTCCCAGGGCGCCCCGTCCGAAATAGCCATCGAACTCCTCACAACTGGCGACGAGCCACGAGCGACTGGTCACACATGATGACTCTCTCAAAACGCTACGATCCCAAGGCGGTCGAAGAGAAATGGTACGCATTCTGGGAAGAGAAGGAATACTTCACCGCCCGGCTGCGCCCCGGCCGGAAACCGTACGTGATCGCCATTCCGCCGCCGAACATCACCGGCATCCTCACCATGGGGCACGTCCTCAACAATACCCTCCAGGATATCCTCGTCCGCTGGAAGAGGATGGAAGGCTATGAGGTTCTCTGGCTCCCCGGCACCGATCATGCGGGTATCGCGACGCAAAACGTCGTCGAGAAGGAACTCGCGAAGAAAGGAATTAAAAAAGAGAAGCTGGGTCGCGAGGCATTCCTCAAAAAAGTCTGGGAGTGGAAGGAGCAGTACGGGCGGACGATCATCCAGCAACTGAAGAGGCTCGGCTGTTCGTGCGATTGGAGCCGCGAACGATTTACCATGGACGAGGGGCTCTCTCGATCTGTACGAGAGGTGTTCGTGAGGCTCTATGAAAAAGGCCTCATCTACCGGGGGAGCTACATCATCAACTGGTGCCCGCGCTGCCACACGGCGCTTTCCGATGAGGAGGTCGAGCATGAAGAGCATGATGGCCACCTCTGGTATATCCGCTATCCGTTCAAGGACGGCACGGGGCACGTCACGGTAGCGACCACGCGGCCCGAGACAATGCTCGGCGACACGGCGGTCGCGGTCAATCCTGAGGACAGGCGTTACAAGACTCTCGTGGGCACGCACGTCATCGTGCCGGCTGTAGAGCGGGGAATTCCGGTCATCGCGGACAGCTTTGTGGATCCAGACTTCGGCACGGGAATCGTCAAGGTGACGCCCGCGCATGACCCGAACGATTTCCTGATCGGCCAGAGGCACAACCTCGATCAGGTCGTGGTCATGGATGGCAACGCGGTGATGAACGAGAATGCGGGCGCGGAGTTCTGCGGCATGGACCGGTTTGAGTGCCGCGAGGCGCTCGTGAAGCAGCTCGATGATCTCAGGCTCATTGAGAAGATAGAGAAGCACACGCACGCCGTCGGACATTGCTACCGGTGCCAGACGGTCATCGAGCCGTATCTCTCCGAGCAGTGGTTTGTGAAGATGAAGCCGCTTGCCGAGCCCGCCCTCAAGGTGGTCCTCGATGGGAAAATTACCTTCTATCCGCCCCGCTGGGTCAAGGTGTATCAGAACTGGATGGAGAATATCCGCGACTGGTGCATTTCCAGGCAGCTCTGGTGGGGGCACCGCATCCCCGTCTGGTACTGCCACACATGTTGTTCGCGAGATACGAGCCACGAGATACGAGATACGAAATACGCGCCACGAGCCGCGAGTGCTGGTATCATCGTCTCGCGCACAGCCCCGGATAAATGCCCCGTTTGCGGAAGCACTGATCTCATCCAGGATGAGGATGTCCTCGATACATGGTTCTCATCCTGGCTCTGGCCGTTCTCCACGCTCGGCTGGCCGGATGAGACGGCAGACCTGAGCTATTTCTATCCGACCGCCTGCCTCGTCACCGGGCCGGACATCATCTTCTTCTGGGTGGCCCGGATGATCATGGCAGGGCTGGAGTTCATGGGCGACATTCCCTTCGAGCATGTGTTTCTCCATGGCATCATCCGCGACAAAGAGGGGCGCAAGATGAGCAAGTCCCTCGGCAACTCACCCGATCCGCTCGACGTGATTGCCCAGTACGGTGCGGACGCATTGAGATTCACCATCGCGCGGCTGAGCCCGATAGGGCAGGATGTCTATTACTCCAATGAGAACTGCGAGATCGGGAGGAACTTTGCCAATAAGATCTGGAACGCCTCCCGCTTCCTCCTCATGAACGTGGGGGATTCCCACGATCCATTCGACAGAGACAGGTACACGTGGACGGCGGATGACCGCTACATACTGAGCAGGCTCAACGAGATGATCCGTGACGTCACCGGGGCGCTCGACGCGTACCATTTCAACGAGGCTGCTGAAAAGCTCTACGAGTTCTTCTGGAGCGACTACTGCGACTGGTACATTGAATTGGTCAAGCCATCCCTGAAAGATAAGGAGAGCGAGGACGCACGCCGCTCCCGCTGCGTGCTCCTGCACTGTCTCGAGATGTTCCTCAGGCTGCTCTGTCCGCTCATGCCGTTCCTGTGCGAGGAGATATGGCAGATGCTGCCGGGGCAGGAGGGGAGGGGAGAGTCGGTCACGAGGTGCTCATGGCCGGAGGTTGATAGCGCCCTCATTGATCCAACAATTGTTGAGCAGGTGAACCGGAAGTTTGATGTGATTCGCGCCGTGCGTAATCTTCGCAAGGAGCACGGTGTCCCGCTTGATGTGGTGGTTGGTGTGGTGGTCAAACCGGCCAGCATGGATGAACAAGGCCTTCTCGAAGCGGGCAGGGAAGAGTGTCTCGTTCTCATGAAGGCACGTGAGTTGAGCATTGACCCCAATTTTGCGCCGGTAAAACCGATGCCGACTGCTCCCACCCCCTCAGGCACGGTGGTGTATGTGGACATTGAAGGGGCGGTGGACAGCTCTGCACAGGCTAATCGCCTGCGCGAAGAGATCGAGGAGATTGACAGGGGTATCGAGGGCGTCGAGCGCGAGCTCGGCAATAAAGAGTTTATGAAGAAGGCCCCTGTAAAAGTGGTTGAGATGCGCCGGAAGAAGCGCGCGCAGCTCCTTGAACGCCGCGAAAAAGTGCGGAAAAGCCTCGACCATCTCATCGGTAAATAAATCATAAACCGCGGATGAGGCGCCTGCCTGCCGGCAGGCAGGGATTGAGCGGATTCCCTATTTCACTTCACACTTTAAACTTTCAACTTTACATTGAAGGTGATTGCCACTTTTTGTAGGGGCTCGATTCATCGAGCCCGCGCTGAGTTACATAACTTGTAGCATGCACGTCAGTGTGATCCAATCGTGGATCGTATGATCGATCCTCTGAGTATAATTCTCCTCCCCCTCTGATGGGGAGCTTGTCCCGTCGAAGACCCCGAGGGTTGCCGAGGGGAGCGAAGCCGAGGGAAGGGCAGGGTGGGGGTGCACCATCGTTCATCCGCCAAATCCGCAACATCCGCGGTTGCAAACAGTAATTTATGCAGGAACCTATAGTATTCCCGAATCATGGCCAGAACATTTTCGGGATGCTCCACATCCCTGAAAGTCCCCACGCGCCGCCATTTCCTGCCCTTGTCATGCTCCACGGCTTCACCGGTCACAAGATCGAGCCTCACCAACTCTTCGTCAAGGCCGCCCGCCGCTTCGCCTCAGAGGGGATCCTGACACTTCGATTTGACTTTCGCGGGTGCGGCGAAAGCGAGGGACTTTTCGAGGAGCTGAGCATAGAGGGTGAAATCAGTGACACCCTAAAAGCGATAGAACTTATCAGGGGCGGGGGGAATGTGAGGAAAGACCGCCTCGGCCTTCTCGGCAATAGCCTCGGGGGAGCGGTCGCCGCGAGCGTTGCGGGGATGAAGGAGGCTGATATCCGCTGCCTCATCCTCTGGGCCGCCATCGCGGACCCTCGGCGCGTCTTCAGTGCGAAAGCAACCCCGGAAATTGTCCAGCACTTCGGCACGCGCTCCATCCACGATTACCACGGCAATGCCCTGAGTCAGAGATTCCTGGATGAGCTTTTCGCATTCAAGCCGCTCGAGCGCGTGCGCGGCTACGCCGGTCCCGCCCTCATCGCGCACGGCGATGCGGATAAAAGCGTCTCACCCGACGACGCCCTGCTCTACGAAGAGGTGCTGTCGGGAAGAGGGCCCGTCGAGCTCCACATGATCCGCGGCTCCGGCCACACCTTTGCCGGCCTCGCCTGGGAAAAGGAATTACTCGACTGCACTGCAGCGTTTCTAAAGCACCGTCTCTGCGTCTGATATTATGCTTTCCTCGGCGCGCGGAACGCGTGTACGGTAGAAGCGCTGGCTGGAATCCCCGTTTTCTCAGGTGGTTTTTTCTTTCAGCCGCTCGGAAATCCACACCTTGATGATGGACTGGTGCATTACGCCAAGATGGTTGGCTTCCTTGTCAAGGGAATCGATTATCACTGTGCCCTCGCTGCTTCACAATTTATTGTATGAAACGAGCAGACCAATATTAGGCGTTTTGACTTCTGGTCAGATAATCGGCGTCTAACCGGTCTTTTTCCCGGCCTGTTGCCCGTTTATTCTTTATGAGATTGTCTCTGGATATGAAAGGAATCTTCAGGCAAAGATCAAGTTTGGGGAGGAGGAGTTATCCACAGGAAAAAATCCCCCCACCCCCCCCTGTGACTACTACTGGATTTAACAATCACCAGGATGGGGATGGATAATACTAGCCCCCTTATGACCTTAGATATCCGACCCATTTTACCCTATCGAGTACATATAAGGCTTCCGGTTAGCTATAACGCTGGATTTTAAGTTCTATAAATCCTATTCCCAGAATTTCCTTGTTCCATCCTTTAAGTTGCTGTGCCTTCAGCAAATCTATCTGAAATGTATTGTGTCCTTGCAAGTTGAGGGTTTTATTAGGCACACGGAGTTCCCACTTATAAAGGCGCCTCTCTAAAGATGATTGACAGAGCCTATTGCCATTGATTGATAGTTTGATATCCTGAGGCTCAAAACTTATAAAAACCAACGTTATCTTGTACAAATCATCTTCTTTAGGTGACTCCCCTAAAAAAAACTCGATCGCAGCATGGCTCCTTCCGGCCCACCGATGAGTTCTTACGGGTGGCCCGAAGCCTGAAAAATAGGCATCTGATGAATCATGCCGAATAACTAATGGAAGGCTGATGGAAGGCACTTCACATATTAATAGTCGAGTTGGGCCACTTACAACATCCTTTTTAATATTAAAAGGAATTTTATCAATCTCTTCTTGTGACACATTTGCGTTGAATAAAAGTAACGGTTTAACGTTGGCTATGTTCGGGGGGTACATATCTCTTCCGAACCCAAAGCAGTCGTTTGATACGCAGCATGAATGACCTTCCTTTTTCAGTCTATAGGCAAGCCCCGCTGCTGTTGCCCACTGTTTATTATGCTCTCCTCCAGGCTCCCAGATGAGTTTGTAGGTTAGTTTTTTACTAGGATTTATGGCGGAATATAGTTCATCTATATAGGAATACTTATCTATGCTATCTTCTAATGAAGGTTGCAGCGCTATTAAATAAACAATCGTTCCTGTCACGATTGCGCTACAAATAGAAAAAACTGTTGCTTTACGGTACTTGTTAATTAAGCGGTATTCTAGTAAATTAAATAAAATTGTCAGCATTCCAATCGAATACAACAACGCGATAACTACTTGGTAATAGAAAAAAATATAATCGTTCATTTTCCCTCGAACGCGGGTCCAGCTGAAGATAGAAGCAAGCGTTACTAAAAGGCAAATGCCGGTCAAAGCCCTGATGAATCTCTGACGTGTGGTAAGGCCTAATGCTATAGCGATAATTGGAATTGAAATAAAAAAGCACCCTCGCATGTTTGACTTATCGGCAGTATCCATAATGGTACGGAAAGGGAAGTTCAAGCTTTTATAGAGTTGTTGGAATGCTCTTGTCCACTGATCACCTCTTTCTTCAGGATAGGCAGAAAAATTATATAGCTTGGTTATATTGCCATCTTCATATAACAACTCCTCAATAACAGGTGGAGCCCAAGCTATCGCCAGAAAGAGTAAGCATAAACTAATGGTTATCTTTTCTGCCCGTGCAAAACACAACTTACTTTTTCTGCGATTCCAGATAAAAAGGGAGCTGCTAGCGCAGGCAACAGCAATTACAACAGGTACTGTGCCCAGCTGAGACTGAGCTGAGAAAGTGCCACCAATGATTAGGGCTGGTAGCGCACTAGTTTTTCCTATTGAGAAGCCAGCCCCGCCCACGCATAGAAGTGCGAACATGAACAAAATAGAAGTTGGCGGCCAGAAGTTGATAAAAACATTGGAGCCTATCTGTCTCAGTACTATAATAATCGTCAAACCAAAGATAGGTGCTGCAAACAGTTGATTTGTGTATCTAAGTACACAGTATCATAAATATGATGACATATAAATATTGCTTTTCAAGAACGGATGCGGCACAATACGAAGACAAAGAAGGAGGCGTATTGTGCCCAGAACAAGCCCATTCAAGATTATACTCTCTTCGGAAGAAA
>JAPLCX010000087.1 GCA_026392035.1 Candidatus Auribacterota bacterium
GCTGAAAAAGCTGTATGAACGCGAGCGAGACATGAGACGACTGCCCGTCAAGCTGGCGAATGATGAGAAAATCAGGCTTTCCCCTGGTGGCCATAATGTCTTGGTTAAGAAGATAATAGATGATTTCTGCCCTTTGTTCACGCCTGGAAGTTCCGTCATTTATGTTGGGGATACTCAGACAAAATGGGCATATTTCGATTCAGAGGCCCTGGCGCTACTTGGTATAGAAATTCAAGAGCACGGGAAGATGCCCGATGTTGTGGTGCATTATGCAGAAAAGAACTGGCTGGTTCTGATCGAGGCTGTGACTAGCCACGGGCCTGTAAGCCCGAAGCGCAGGCAGGAATTGAAGGAATTGTTTTCCTCATCGACCGCTGGTTTGGTTTTTGTGACTGCATTTATTGATCGAAGGGCTATGCTGAAATACTTGAATGACATTTCTTGGGAGACGGAAGTCTGGATTGCCGAGTCGCCAACACATATGATCCACTTTAACGGTGAACGTTTTCTCGGACCCTATGAGGAATAGTATGAATCGACTCAACCAGGCAATGCAGCGGACGTCTTACAGCCGCCGCTGATTTTTGTGTTCGCGCCGCCAAAGCTGCGCGAACGACATGGACACTCGTATCGGCCAATGTCAGCAAGACCTGCTCAGAATCAGGGTGAGGCCTTTGCTATACACTGAACAACCCCCGGTTTAAGCGGGGGATTCACGGCGGAAATTTCAGGGCGTTTGCTCCTGACCGCGCCCCGCTTAGCGGGATCGCCGCTCAATTCCGTCGTTAGGCTCAACGCAAATGGCAAAGTTCGAAACTAATTGGCTGGATGATAGGTCGGACGAGGCAGTACTTGCCGAAATACGGCGTGTTGCCGCATTGATGCCGGATCGCCGCTTGACAAAGGACGCTTTTAATTCTCAGTCCAAGATTAAGAGCAGCGCAATAGAGATACGCTTCGGATCCTGGAGCGAGGCCACTAGGAGAGCCGGACTGATCGACGCGCTGCCAGATTACTCTGACGCTGCGATTATCGAGGACCTGAGGCGAATATCCGAATCGTTTCCCAACGGACCTTTCACAATCGCGTTTTATTCGGCGCAGGGGCGGTACTCGCCCAGCTGTGTCAAGCGGCGGTTTGGTGGATGGCGCGAAGCTCTCGACGCAGCGGGAGTCGGCAGCCGATTTGTCGGCCCGTTTACGACCGAACGAATGAGATCGCAACCAGGTCGCACCATGAGCGATGAAGAAATTCTTGCCCAGATACGTGACGTCGCCGCGCGACTTGACAAGGCATGTCTCAGCGGCGCCGATATAGTGGCCAACTCTGAAATCAGTCAATCCCAGTTGTTTCGCAGATTTGGCAGCGTCTCAAAAGCGCTCAGACAGGCGGGCATCAAACAGGTCAGTCACGGACGAAGACATACTGAAGACGAGGTATTCGAAAACCTACTCGAAGTTTGGACGCACTACGGTCGGCCGCCGACCGTGTCCGAGATGGACAAACCACCATCGACTGTTGGTAAAAACACTTACATCCATCGCTATGGGGGATGGAGAAAAGCACTGAAGGCCTTCGTGGAGCGTGCCAACTCGGAAGCCGATGGCGATCCGGCGCACGATCTCAAACAAGATACTTCCAACTTGGTGGGTCGGACCGGTCCAACGAAAAGTACCACGACCAGCGCCGCCGGTCCGAGCAGACCACAATCTGTAAGTCAAATTATCGCGCGTCCTCGCATCACAAGACCTGCGCCGACGAACATCAAACCCGAGGACAGGCGCGACCCAAACATCGGCCTTCGTTATAAGGTGCTTCAGCGTGACCGGTTTCGCTGCCAGCGCTGCGGCCGAAGCCCAGCCACCGAGCTGGGCTGTAGGTTGCATGTCGACCACATTATTCCCTTCTCCAAGGGAGGTAAAACTACGTTCGAGAATCTACGAGCGCTTTGCGTTGACTGTAACGTTGGCAAGAGTAATCGTAGCGTCTAAGCGACGAACAAGAACTTGAAGAAACAAGAGAATTAGCCTAACGACGGAATTGACCGAACTCTCATGACTTGCCGCGCCTGGCGGCGCGAACAAGTCATTCGAGCGGGCGTCCCCTGCGGGGCTTCGCCTTGCCGGCGCGGATGCGCGAGCCTAAGGCTCGCTCCCTCCCCGCCCCGTCTGCGGTCGCCGCTCAATTCCGTCGTTAGCCCACATGAAAGGAATTGCGATGTGAGTGTGTCGTTTAGCGATCTTGAAGACGCCTTTCTTTTCGTTAGTAGCGGGTCACCGTTTGAACATAGCGCTGTGCTTTGCCGAGATACTGGTAAGATTTATTACAAATCTGAGTTTGGTGACCTAGATGAAATACCCGAAGACCTAGATTATGAGAAGTGCGTAGAAATCCCCCACAAGAACGATTTGAATCTCGGCAAGGAGCTAGTTTATGAATTCGCAGAAATGCGTTTTCCTGATGAGTTAAATAGAGTTGAGCACATTTTTAGTCACAAAGAGGCATACTCAAGATTCAAGCAAATGCTCGAAGAAAAAGACCTTCTCGACGAGTGGTCTATGTTTGAAAATCAACATTCAAAGTTGGCTCTTAAAAAATGGTGTAGAGACGAAGGTGTTGAAGTAACGGGCTAACAAATCGCTGCACCTGACCCCGAAAGCGTTCGGGACAGGTGAGCTTTACGTTAGTCCTATAAAAATGGGAAAAGATCAATCGTAATTATCCTGCTACAATTGTAGTGGGTGGCCTGAGTTATTTAGCTATTACAAGGGCGTCGGCCCAAGAAAGGAAAATGCTATGAAGAGAGCTGATATAGCTATTTCCCAGCTTTCACTTGCCCAAAAGTTGAACTTGATGGAGACCCTCTGGGCAGACTTAAGTCGAGATGAAAAGGCGCTGAAATCACCGCCCTGGCATGAAGCCGTCCTTAAGGATCGAGGGGAAGCTTACGCGGCCGGCAAAGTGACCGCGTCGGATTGGGAACAGGCTAAGAAGAGGATTCAAAAGAAGGTCTCATGAAGATAAGAATCCTTAGCGCAGCTGAAGAGGATCTTGAAGAGGGATGTCGTTTCTATGAGTCGCAGTCTCCCGGCCTTGGATCGTATTTTCTCGATTCCCTTTATTCGGATATTGATTCGCTGACATACTTCGCAGGTATCCACCAAGTAGTTTTCAGATACCACCGCCAGCTCTCCAATCGCTTCCCGTTCGCTGTATATTATCGCATCATCGATAATGCGGTTGTGGTCTTTGCTGTCCTTGATTGCCGTCGGAATCCAAGTTGGATAAGAAGGAGACGGATGAAGGGCTAAAGACGACGGAATTGAGAATTGGAAATGCAACATAAAATTTCGGAACAGACCAACCACGCACCAAAGAGCAGCTATGTGGAAATACGCCTTGATTGGTACAGAATAATATTTCTAGTGACTGTAGTTTTCACCATTGTGACCCGTCTTTACGGGCTCGCCTATAAACCCTATCACCATGACGAGAGCCTTTACGCAACCTATTCTTGGTATCTTTATGAAGGGCGCGGATATAAATATGATCCGATGATGCACGGGCCTGCCACATTTTACATTACCGCATTGGCTTTTTCATTGTTCGGCGATAATGATTTTACCGCCCGTCTCCCTGCTGCGCTTTGTGGCGTTGCTCTGGTATGTTGCACCCCGCTCTTAAAACGACGGCTATGCAAAACTGGAAGTCTAGCAGCTGCGGTATTATTCGCAGTGTCTCCCACCTATATGTACTATTCGCGTTTCCTAAGTCATGACATCTTTGTGGCTTTCTGGGCGTTTCTCTCCGTCACATTTTATATGCGGATTCAATATACGCATAGGAGAGGCTATATCTATGGATTGAGCATTGCGCTCGCCCTTATGTTCTGCTCAAAAGTGGATTCTTACATATATCTTTTTATCTTTGTGACATTCCTTATATTCATGAAGCTTTTCGAGCGGTGCTTCTGTAAAACTTTCGCCAGCTCTGTTCATTGCCCAGCTGTTGAACAAGCCTCTGATCAAAAGGGACAAATAAAGCTCCTTGATATTGTCATTGCAGCTGCCATTTTTTTTGGCATATTTTATCTATTCTATACGAGCTTTCTAACAAACAAATCGGGCTTCATTGACGGCCTCTATCGCAAGTCTCTAAGTTACTGGTTCCACCAAAACAATATCCAGCGCATGAAAGGCCCTTTCACCGGGTTCTGCCCTATAGCTGCTACTTATGAACTACCACTTCTGATTGTGCTTTGTTCTGGCCTTATTGCATTGCTGAGAAAGAGACTCCTTGCGAAGATTATCCTCATAGCAAGTTCCGTTATTGCCCTCCCTCTTCTAATGCTATGGCGGCAGCCGCTCCCTGTGGAACCGTGGGACGCCTGGTTTCACGTAACGAATACGATGCATATTGTCTTTGCATTGTATGTATTCACACTATGCATGACCGCAACATGCATTTATCTAAGAGATGGACAGCGATTTCCTGCTTTTCTCTCATATTGGTGCTGTACAAGCGTCCTGATTTACTCTTATGGTATTGGAAAGACACCATGGCTTCTGATACACATATTGATGCCCATTATTTTATGGGCTAGTCTCTTCATAAAGGAGTTTTTAGCCTCTGAACGCTTCAGGAGCGCACCGATTGTCTATGACGTTATACTGGCGATAGGTCTCCTTTTATCGCTCCAGGCATCGATCCGTCTCTGCTTTTACAACGAGGCAAGTCCAGCCGAGCGTATGGTGTATACGCAGACCTCTATGGATATCAAAGAACCGCTCAATATGATTTCAGCCATGGCAGAGAAAACAGGGGCAGACCTGAATCTCTCCATAGGAGTACAAGGAGATTCAACATGGCCTTTGACATGGTATCTAAGAAAATACAAGAATTGGTTCTATCCGGGCCATTTCACCAAAACAGATAAAGCTGTGATTATCGTCAATTGGGAAAGGGTAAGAGACAATAGGGGAGTTCTTGAACCCTACTATAAAATTCATCGGTTGAAATTAAGAGAATGGTGGATCCCCAAGCCTTTGAATGAGCTAGAGAAACCTTTTATTGTGCTGCTAAAGTACTACTTCTTCCGAGAACCATGGAGCACTACCGGCTCACAGGACATTGCCTTTTGCATTCGAAAAGATTTAATAGGCGAACCCAGTACTGTCCGGTTATAACACAAACAATTGCAGTTGGTTGTGACATTCGACATTTATATCTTGCGGGAGATTTGTTGTAACTAACTGCGAGAGAGGCACATCTTGGATCGGGGTCGGATCGGGGTCGCACCACGGTATCTTTTTGCCATTGAAGGAGATGAGAATATTTCCAGGTCAGAATAAGGCCTTAGACGCGATTTTCGGGTCTAAAAATCGGCTGTAAGGAGGAAATGCCAGGAGGTTTCGCCTTGCCCGGGCGGATGCGCGCTCCCTCGGCTCGCTTCATTCCCACGTCCCCCTAAGTGGGATCGCTGCTCGATCCCGGCGTTGGATTTGACAGGCGTTGGATTTGCACTTGATCAGAAGCCTCATGTGGGCGATAATCTCAGTGTGAAACTTGAAGATATAAAGAAAGCTGCTTTACCGGCCTGCCGCGAGTTTAATGTCAGGCGGCTCGATCTGTTTGGCTCGATCGCCCGTGATACGACCAATGCGTCCAGCGACGTCGACTTGCTCGTCGAGTTCAGAGAGCCGAGTCGCAGCCCAGCGAAGCGGTTCTTCGGGCTTCTCCATCACCTGGAAGACACCTTGGGTTGCGAGGTCGATCTGCTGACAATGGCCAGTCTCAGGAACCCGTATTTCAGGGCACGCGTTCTGAGAGAGAGGATTCCTGTTTATGAAGGATGAAATCCTCAGCCATCTTCATGATATTCTTCAGGCTGGAAAGGCTATCAAAGGTTTTATTGCGGGGAGTACGTTCGATCAATACTCCTCTAACGAGCTGCTCCGCAGTGGGGTAGAACGGAAGCTTGAGATTATCGGAGAAGCGCTCAGCAGGATCAAACGGGACGAGCCAGAGCTGTTACAGAAGATTCGCGAATACCGCGACATTATCTCCTTCAGAAACATACTTGTCCACGGCTATAGCACTATCGATGATCGTATTGTATGGGCCATTGTCGACGAGGATCTCGATAATCTTCTTAAGGACGTGGGCAATTTCCTGCAGTAGAATACCGCGCGAACAAATCATTCGAGTGGGCGCCCCCTGCGGGGCTGGCGCTTTGACGGCGCGGATGCGCGAGCCTTCTGCTCGCTCCCTTTCTGGGCTGTCCGCTCGCTCCTTGGCACTTTCAACTTTCCGCTTTAAACTTTAGACTGTGGTTATGGCCACAACCCCCGATATCCCGACGCCTCGGCAACGCGGCCAACGCCGAGCATCATCGCCCCCATGCGCATATCGACGCGGTATTTCTCCATCATGGCAATGGTTTCGGTGAACGCCTGTGTCATCACCCTGCGCAGCTTCTCGTTGACCTCCTCCTCCGACCAGAAGTAGGCATTAGGAACTGAAAAGGGGACAGGCTACTTTTCAGCCTATATCTCTCTGACAGGTAGTGAGTTATGAAGCGTTGTAGTTGAAAATCAGCCTGTTTGAAGATTACTGAGGTCAAATGTAATGTGCGGTCTGATGGACTGACGCATTGCCGGGGCGGATGCGCGCTCCCTCGGCTCGCTATATTCCCGCATTCCGCTCCTGCCTACAGGCAGGCAGCGGGATCGCCGCTCAATTCCGACATTCGCTCAAAATATGGAATGAAATAACCGT
Source organism: Candidatus Auribacterota bacterium (assembly GCA_026392035.1). NCBI lineage: Bacteria > Pseudomonadati > Candidatus Auribacterota > Candidatus Auribacterota bacterium. The sequence goes on from JAPLCX010000087.1 coordinate 6,778, forward strand.
ACCTTTGTAGTATCATAAGTGCTGGAGGATATTGAAATGACTCGTGAGTTTAACGTTGTTATCGAAAAAGATGAGGACGGCTACTTCGTTGCCAGCGTCCCCGCGCTTAGGGGTTGCCACACCCAAGCCAAGTCGCTGGATGTGTTGATGAAGCGTGTTCGCGAAGCCATTGAGCTATGTCTAGAGGTTGAAAAGCCGGTATCAAATGAGTTTGTCGGCGTGCAGCGCGTGGCAATAAGAATATGAGTAGAATTCCTGCAATCGCAGGCGGCCAGCTCATTAAGACGCTACAGCGACTCGGTTTTGAAGTCATCCGTATCAAGGGTAGCCATCATTTCCTTCGGCATCCTGACGGGCGGTGTACTGTAGTGCCGGTTCATCGAAAAGAAATAATCGGTCGAGGGCTCCTTGGCCAGATACTTCGCGACTGCGAAATTACCCGTGAAGAATTTCAAGACCACCTCTGAGCAACCAAGTCATTCGATCGAGCACCCCTCCCCGCGTCCCATTGAGGGGGAGCGCCGCTCAATTCCAGCGTTTTGCTGAGAAGGATAGAGATAGGATGAAGGTCATCTACAAGATCACCTATCCAAACGGGAAGATCTACGTCGGGCAAGACCTGACCGATAGCATCAACTACTTCGGTAGCGCGAGTAGTGAACTCATCGCGAAGGATTTCATCACGGAACAGAGACGGGACTTCACAATTCGAAAAGAAATTCTCTGGGAGTCGGAGTCGGCATCCGACTCCGAGGTAAGTCAGAAGGAAGTTGAGTTCATCCGGAAAGTCAGATCGAACAACCCAGCAATTGGCTACAATCAGTGGCCGAAACTCAGAGAATAGGAAGCACAACAAGCCGTTCCACGCGACAGCATATCGCCGCGCGTGAACGACGGCGTCAGGCTGTAATCACGGCCACAATCCCCGGTACCCCGCCGCCTCGGCCACCCTGCCGACGCCGAGCATCATCGCCCCCATGCGCATATCGACGCGATATTTCTCCATCATGGCAATGGTTTCGGTGAACGCCTGTGTCATCACCCTGCGCAGCTTCTCGTTGACCTCCTCCTCCGACCAGAAGTAGGCCTGGAGGCTCTGCACCCATTCGAAGTACGACACGGTGACGCCGCCCGCATTGGCGAGGATGTCGGGCACCACAAGGACTCCCCGTTCCCTCAGGATGCGGTCTCCCGAGGGTGTGGTGGGGGCGTTGGCGGCCTCCACGATGATCTGCGCCTTTATGTGCGGCGCGTTCTGTTCGGTGATCTGGCCTTCGAGCGCCGCGGGGATGAGGATGTCGCACTGGCATTCCAGGAGCTGTTTGTTGGTGATCGGCTTGCCACCGGAGAACTCACGGAGCGGCTTCTTCTGCGCCATGTGCGCGAGCACCTTGGGGATGTCCAGGCCGGCGGGATTGTGCGTGCCCCCGGAGACGTCGCTCACCGCGACGACCTTGCCGCCGTGCTCGTGGATGATGCGCGCAGTGTACGAGCCCACGTTGCCGAAGCCCTGGATGGCCACCGAGACTTCGCCCAGTGAAAGCCCTTTATAGGCGCATGTCTGTTCCGTGACGTAAAAGACCCCCCGTGCGGTCGCCTCGAGCCTGCCCTTGGATCCGCCGAGGCAGAGCGGCTTGCCGGTTACGACTCCCGGCACGCTGTGGCCGAGGTTCATGCTGTAGGTGTCCATGATCCAGCCCATGACCTTCGGGTTGGTATTCACGTCAGGCGCGGGGATGTCTTTGTCGGGCCCGATGATGATCGAGATCTCGCTCGCGTAGCGGCGCGTCAGCCGTTCGATTTCGAACTCGGACATCTGCGACGGGTCGCACACCACTCCCCCCTTGGAGCCGCCGTAGGGGATATTGACCACTGCGCACTTCCATGTCATGAGCATGGCGAGGGCGGTTATCTCGTTGAGGTCCACCTGGGGGTGGTATCGTATGCCCCCCTTGCAGGGGCCCCGCTCCATGCTGTGCTGCACGCGGTACCCCGTGAAGACCTTGAGGTGCCCGTCATCCATGCGGACTGGCACGGAGACAATCAGTATCCGCTGGGGGGTTTTCAGCTTCTCGTGGATATCAGGGTTGATCTTGAGTTTCTGCACGGCGAGGTCAAGCTGCTGGAGCACCATGTCCAGTGGGCCCTGCCCGTCGCCGACCTTGAGCAATTTCTTCATATGATTCCTTTCTCCGGTAGATGAGACCTATAACCAATACACCGATGATTAACGTGCCTACCTGATCTACCCGGGCGCGATGAATCGCGCCCCTACGGCAGGTAAATCAAAAATATCAGGGCAATCAGGTGCAGGATTCAAATCATCTATTCAACCGCTCCACCACGAGCGCTGCGATCTCCGTCCCCACGCGGAACTGGCCCTCTACGGTAGAGGCGCCGATGTGCGGAGTCACGATGACATTGTCCAGTTTGAGGAGGGGATTACCCTCAGGCGGCTCCTTCTCAAAAACGTCAATAGCCGCCCCTCTCACCTTCCCGCTCGTGAGCGCCGCGCAGAGCGCCTGCTCGTCCACGATGCCGCCCCGGGCGCAGTTGATGATGACCACGCCCTTCTTCATCATGTCGAACTGCTTCTTGCCGATCATGTGCGTCGTCTCCTTCGTCTTCGGGACGTGGAGGGTGATGATGTCAGACTCCCTGAGCAGCGTATCGAGGTCGCACGTATCCATCAGGGGCGCCTGGACGGTCGGCGCGCAGCAGCCGAACGGGTCGTAGGTGGTGACCTTCATCCCAAGCCCCATCGCGCGCACGGCGACCTCCTGCCCGATGCGTCCGATCCCGATGACGCCGAGCCGCTTTCCGTAGAGTTCAAATCCGGTGAACTTTTTCTTCTCCCATTTACCGGCCTTGATGGAGGCGTCAGCCTGGGGAATGAAGCGGGCGAGGGCGAACATGAGGCCGATGGCGAGTTCAGCCACGGAGATCGAAGAAGCCCTCGGGGTATTCAGGATGGGGATGCCGCGCTCCTTGGCGCACGCGGCGTCGATATTGTCGAGCCCCACACCTCCGCGCGCGATGACCTCGAGCTTCTTCCCTGCCTCGATGACCTTGCGCGTCACCTTGGTCGCGCTCCTGACGATGATGGCGCTATAGTCTCCGATGCACTTCACAAGTTCCTCCTCGTTCAAGCCGATCTTCTCGTCAACGCCGAGACCGGCATTCTTGAGGATCGCGACCGCCTCTTTCGCGAGAGGGTCGCAGATGAGCACCTTTTTCATAGTTCCTCCTTTATATTAACCTACTATCGTGAGCCGGCGCGAATCACCAGGCAACGAGCAGTTAAATGCTCGAATAATGGCGAACGCGCGCTGCGCGGATATGCGATTATGTGCGGCTCACGCAAGATTCAATTTGTTTATCACGAGTCCGGTGTACAGTTTCGGATAGAAATCCGTGGATTTCTGCGGCATGCGCTCGCCGTTCCCCGCGATCTTCGCGACTTGCCGTGCCTTCGTGGGGTTGAGGAAGATGGCCATCTGGTATTTCCCCTCATCCACCATCTTCACCGCCAGATCGGCGTAACGCTCGTAGGCCACGTTGGTTTCCTCTTCGAGCTTTTTCTTGTCAATCCCGAGGAGGTGCTCAAGGATCGCGTGAATGATGCTCACATCGAGCCGCTTCCAGCCGTCGGATGCATCCGGGCGCATGAGTCCGGCAACATCCGTCTCATTTTTGAGCGTCAGCAGCGTAAACGCATCGCCGAGGTAGAGGCCGAAGCGATGGTCCGCGCCGTTCTGCATTTCCATCCTGCGAAGCAGATCGGCGAGATCCGCGCAGCGCTCGGTCTTGAAAAATTTAGCCAGCTCTTTCGGGAAAGAAGCGATCTGGGCGGGCGTGAGGTTGAAAAGCAGCCGGTGCGTGGGGAGGATGGTGAGGCCGCGGTCATGCATGGATACGAACGCCATGAGGTGGTTGTCGTAGGTTTCGTTCCCCGGCATACACCGCACGCCCTTTTCCCTCATCTCTCTGCGGTAGTTGAGCGCGGTCTCGTACCGGTGGTGTCCGTCCGCGATGAAGAGTGTCTTGCCCTCCATGAGAGCCATGACCTTCTGCTGAATGCTCCTGTCCGTCACCACCCATACCCGGTGGATCACCCCATTGTCATCACTGGCTTTGATATCCGGTGGGCGGCGGGTTTCCCGCGAGAGGACGGCGGTGACCTCGTTGTCCGGATCGGAGTAGAGCATGAAGATGAGCCCCGATTGCGCGGCCGTCGCGCGCATGAGATTGAGTCGGTCTGCCTTCGGGCCTGCGAGCGTCCGCTCGTGAGGCATCACGCCGCCCTTCCCGAATTCCTCAAGCTGGCCGAGCGCGATGAATCCATGCCGTGTTCTTGCCGGTGCTCCCGGGAGGGGATACTCCTCGTCGTAAATATAGAGCGCCTCTCGTTCGTCCCTGACGAGGATCCCCTCAGCGATACATTTCTCGAGGAAGTCGCGGGCGCGGGTGTATTGATTGTGCTGCGCGTCATCCCGGGGGGTTGTCTTCCCTTTTGAAAAGCGAACGATGTTGTACGGGTTGCGCCGATAATACTTCTCCTGGAGCTCGGGCGTGATTTTGTCATAGGGCTCGGCGAATACCGCGCCTATGTCGGGCACCTTCTTCTGATTGTAGCGGAAGGCTCGGAAGGGGTAAATCTTTGCCATGTTATTGCTCCATCCTCGACTCTGCCTGGGGTGCATATACTATATTCAATTCCTCGGCGGTGTCAAAGGTTTTTAGGATATGGACAGAACTTTGCCGTTGAATGATCATTCAGGAAACAGCGGGGCAATCTTTACTCTGTACCAGTGCCGGCAATTATTCAGAGGGACCTATTTATACAGGCAATGAGTCAGGTGGAGGGGAGCCGCCGCCTTTTGATGATACGTGGGGGCGGAAGAATACTTTTTATCCTGAAGATCAGAAAACCATCCCTGGGGTCAAGTCTTTAATCTTTACTTTTGGGCTTTGTGTGATAGTATTGTGGCATGGCGCGGCCATTACGGATCCAATATCCCGGTGCGTATTATCATGTAACCTGCCGAGGGAATGAGCGGCGAAATATTTTCGCTGATGAAAAGGATATATCCCGCTTCTTCGAGAAGCTTGCCGTCTCTCTTGAGATATACAACGTCATCCTGCTTGCCTATGTGTGCATGCGGAACCACTTCCATCTTATTATAAAAACGCCACGGGGCAATCTCTCCGAGTTCATGCGGCACTTTAATATTTCATATACGACCGTCTTTAATCATCGCCATGGTCGCTCCGGGAATCTGTATCAGGGGAGGTATAAAGCATTCCTTATCGATGCAGATAGCTATTTGATCGAAGTATCACGATATATCCATCTTAATCCTATACGCACGAAGGCATCAGCGCGCAAAGGGGTGGAGGAGAGATGGAGAGACTTGCTTAAGTATCCATGGAGCAGTTTGCAAGGTTATCTTGCGCCGAAGAAGAGGGTCAGGTTTTTGAACTGTGGTGACACCATATTGCGTTATGTTGGTGGTGATAATTCTAAAGGCAGGGAGGAATATCGGCAGTTCTTGAATATGGGCTTGATGAAAGGATTGAAGAATCCTATGGATCTGGCCCGCGGCCATGGAATTATAGGTGACAAGGGATTCGTAAAATGGGTTAAGGGCAAGTTCTTGAATGATGGTGTATCGAGACGAGAGCAGCCAGCGGCGAGAGAGTTGGGGAAGAAAGTGGATTCAGAGGATCTTATCAGCCGATATCTCCAAGTTGTCGGCAAAAGGAGAGAAGATGTATGTCGGAAGGGGAGGCATTTGTTAGAGCGATCGATGCTGATGGAGCTGCTCTATCGGTTAGCGAACATTTCTCAGCGACAGATAGGGGAGTTGTTAGGCGGAATAAATTATAGTAGAGTGAGCCAAGTCCGGAAGAAGTTTCAGGGAAGTTTAGCAGAAGCTCCGCGGCTCAGGGTGAAGTTTGACAAATTGGTAAATCAGTTGCTCGAAAAGTAAAGATTAAAGATCTAACCCCCACGGCACTGATTATCTCCAGAACCCACACACACCCTCAAAAAGACCCCCTGGCTTTGTTTACGTTTCGCTGATAATAATCTATCCTAGGAAGCGAACAGGTTTATCCGTTTGCCGGAAAACCACAGGCATTCCCGTGGGGCTCCCATTCGAGCAGGTTTGGTTATCGTTGTGGAGGCGCAGATATTATATACCCCTTATAGAACAGATTTTCTAATGGGTCGGCTATAGCGTAGAAGCAAATATTCCCTTGCTGTAGGGGCGCGATTTATCGCGCCCGGGCCACGTATGTTACGTGGCAAGTTCGATACTTGCCCGCCGTAGGCGGGAATCGAACCCCTACAGACAGAGGTCCCTCTAAGTGGCCCAATAGCGGATTTTGTAAAAATCCTTTGACATTGGGTACATAATATAGTACGTTTAGACGTACAATTAGAAAAGGGGGTTCACATGTCGACGCAGATTATTCCCGTGAGCGAGCTCAGAAAGAAACTCATGAATCTGATCGGGGAATTAGAGAAGGTTCATGATCACTACGTGATCACAAAAAGGGGCGGGCCGGCAGCGGTGATCATCAGCTATGATGAGTATAAGAGCTTGGTGGCCACCCAGGATGTGCTGTCCGACAAAACCCTAGTCCGCGACATCAGGGAGGGGCTGAGGTGCGCAGAACGCGGTTCTGTCTATACCTTTGAAGAGGTCTTTGAGGAGCCGCTCTGATGCCCCCCGTATTATTGACGAAGAAGGCCCAGAAGAATATTCGGAATCTCCCCGCGGAGGAGAAGAGATGCTGCGCCGAGGCATTGCGGATTCTTGCCGTGGATCCTTTGAGGGGAGAAATGCTCCTTGGTGAGTTCAGGGGCTTGAGGAGATACAGAGTGGGGGTTTTGCGGATCGTGCACAGATTAGAGAGGGCGCCCAATAGGATCCTCGTTATTGCTATAGGTCATCGCAGGGAGATCTACCGCTGAAATACGTTGTGGGGAATGACTCGTGTGAATCAACGGTTTGATCAATCGCAGATTGTGCGAGGTACTATGCCGAAGTACGCCAGTGTTGTGTTCGATATCGCCATAGACAGGCAGTTTGACTACCTGGTTCCACCGGATATGGAGGATAGAGTAAAACCAGGGGTCAGGGTCTATGTCCCGTTCCGCTCGCGGCGGCTCAGCGCCTATGTCACATCGGTCTCCGACCGCACGTCTTTCCCCTCGCCAAAGGCAATCCTCTCGGTGCGCGACGCGAAACCGGTGGTGAGCGAGCCGTTGCTCAAGCTCGCCGAATGGATCGCGGCATACTATTCATGCTCCCTTTCAGCGGCTATCCGCTGCATCGTGCCGACGAGCGTCCGCAAAGGGCACAAGGCAAAACTGCCGCTCTTCGTGCAGCTCAATCGGGAGCGCTGCGGCGACAGGAAGGCAGTCGAAGAGCTCGGCAGGAGGGCGCCACGCCAGGCAAAGGTGGTTGAAATCCTCCTCCAGTGCGAGGGCACCGTCCTGATGCAGGAGCTGTTGAGGAGCAGCGGCGCCGCCCAACAGGCGGTCCGCGCGCTGGAGAAGAAGGGCTTCGCTACCCTGACGCGGCAACGGGTGTACCGTGACCCATGGGAGGGAGAATCTATCCTCCCTACGGAGCATCTGCCCCCGACCCCGGAGCAGCGGCGGGCGATTGAGCGTGCGGCGCAGGCGCTCGCGCAGCAGCGCTTCTCGGTGATCCTTCTCCACGGCGTGACCGGCAGCGGGAAGACCGAGGTGTACCTCCAGGCCATTGACAAAGCCCTGAAATCGGGCCGGGGCGCCATCGTCCTTGTCCCCGAGATATCGCTCACGCCGCAGACGGTGGAGGGATTCAAGGCGCGGTTCGCTGAGAATGTTGCAGTGCTCCACAGCCGGCTCTCGCTCGGCGAGCGGCTCGACGAGTGGGAAAAGCTGAGGGACGGGAAAGCGCGGGTGGTGGTCGGAGCACGGTCCGCCATATTTGCCCCCGTTCAGAATTGTGGCCTCATTGTCGTGGACGAGGAACACGAGCGCACGTACAAGCAGGAGGAGACACCCCGCTATCACGCCCGCGACGTGGCGGTGATGAGGGGGAAAATAGAAAACGCCGTAGTCATTCTCGGCTCGGCCACTCCCTCGGTCGAGTCCTACCGGAACGCCCTCACCGGCAAGTACGCGCTCTTCCACCTCCCGAGGAGAATAGAGGACAGGGCGCTCCCGACGGTCACCATAGTGGACATGAAAGAGGAGATAAAACGCGTGGGGCGCATGACATTTTTTTCACGCCGGCTCCTGACCGCCATGGAGGAGCGTCTCGAAAAGCGAGAGCAGGTGATGCTCTTTTTAAACAGGCGCGGCTTTTCCCCTGTCATGATATGCGGCAGGTGCGGCTATGTGCACAAGTGCCCCAATTGCAGCATCGCGCTCACCACGCACGATGAGGGAGAAAAACTGCTCTGCCACCTGTGCGGCTTTACGGGTGAATCGGCCGGGCGGTGCCCGAGGTGCCGCACGCATGGTGTCCGTTTCCCCGGCCTGGGCACGCAGAAACTGGAGCTCATGGTATCCAAGCTCTTCCCGGACTGCAGGGTCGGGCGCATGGACTCCGACTCCATGACAGGGAAGGGCGCGCACGCGGAAACGCTGAAGGCGTTCAGGAACGGGGAGATCCAGGTCCTCCTCGGCACCCAGATGATCGCCAAGGGGCTGCATTTCCCGAACGTGACGCTCGTGGGGGTCATCTCTGCCGACACGGCGCTCAATTTCCCCGACTTCCGCGCGGCAGAATACACGTTTCAGCTGCTCACGCAGGTGGCGGGTCGCGCGGGCAGGGGAGAGGTGCATGGAGAGGTGATCGTGCAGACATACGCTCCGAACCATCCGGCGATTATGGCTGCGCGATCGCAGGATTACGAGTCATTCTACCGCCAGGAAATTCCCTTCAGGGAAGAGCTGGGGTATCCGCCCTTCACGCGCTTTATCATCGTGACGGTGCGCGGCCGGAGCGAGGGAGCGGTAAAATGGATCAGCAACTATTGTGCGAGGACGGTGCGCGAGCTGCACCCGCCGGAGATGGAGGTGCTGGGACCGGCCCCGTCGCCGATCGTGCGTGCGAAGGGCTACTACCGGTGGCAGATTATTTTCAAGGGCGAGAGCGTGATCCGGATGAACGGCGTGTTGAAAGAGGCGCTGGGCAAGGTGAAGCCGGGTAAGGGAGTTCAAATTGTGGTGGATGCGGACCCGATATCGATGCTATAATCCCACCCTTTGGGCATCCATGCGGTGTTTCTATCAGGCAGACGTGGTTTTGGATGCGCTGTTTTTACGTTATGACGGGATCTACGATGGATAAACCAGTGATGAGGAGTTTCCGGTACCGATGGGGCGAGGGTATGTGGTCCCATGTCTTCCACCGCATCTCCGGCCTCGCGCTGATGCTCTATATTGCGATGCACATATGGGTGGTGCACCATATCCAGCATGGCCAGGGAGCGTATGATTCCCTGATGAATCTTCTGCACAGGCCGATGTTCAGAGTAGGGGAGGCGCTGCTGCTGGCGGCCATTCTCTACCATTCTCTCAACGGGATGAGACTCGTCGTGATGGACAGCGGTTTTGGCATGAGGATGCACAGGTCCACCTTCTGGCTCGTCTTCGCCATCTGCGCGATCCTCGGAATCGCGGGAGGGATTGTGCTCGTCTTCTTCACTGCCGGAGCGAGGGTATAATACCAATGCGCCAGACGGGATCTTACACATGGCTCTTTCAGCGGCTGAGCGGGGCATTGCTCTTCGTGATGCTCGCCGCGCATTTCATACTCATGCACTATATGGGATTTGAAAAGAGGCTCTACGCCGACGTGCTCCGGAGGCTCTCGAACCCGCTGTGGAAAACGTTCGATCTTGTTTTCCTCTCGCTCGCCCTCTACCACGGCTGGTATGGCGTGTGGGCGGTGGCACAGGATTATCTTATGCGGGATGCGTGGCGGATCATCTGCCTGATCGTGATCGTGACGCTTGGATGTATACTATTTTCCCTGGGGCTTGTGACGATAGTGTCATTTCACGCGTAAAATCATTTTCGGCACCTGATTATTCTGATTTCTCTGAGGAATTTGTTAAGGAGAGCAGAAAATATTTTACATGTCATTGCGAGGAGTCCCGCTAAGCGGGACGTCAAAGCAATCCCAACTCTTTGCTAAGCGAGAGATTGCTTCGCTCCGCTCGCAATGACAGGCTATAAACATGTACGAGATTAGGTGCGTTCCTTAGTAAAAGTCAGGTTGATCAGAGAGATCAGGCGCGCATGAGACTGGTACATTATAAATCAGGTTAATCAGAGAGATCAGGTGCTCGTGAGACTGGTACATTATGCTCCATCGGTATGACACAGTGATCATCGGCGCCGGCCTCGCCGGCATGCGCGCGGCCCTCGAGGCGCAGTCCGCGGGGAGCTGCTGTGTCCTGACCAAGGTGTTTCCCACGCGGTCGCACTCGGGAGCCGCCCAGGGGGGGATCGCTGCCTCTCTCGGCAACGCGGATGACGATGACTGGGGCCTCCACATGTTCGACACCGTCAAGGGGAGCGACTACCTCGCCGACCAGGACGCGGTCGAGATCCTCGTCAGGGAGGCGCCGCAGGCGGTCATCGAACTGGAGCACATGGGCGTGCCCTTCAGTCGGACCGCGGAGGGGCTCATCGCGCAGCGCGGGTTCGGCGGGCATACGAAGCAGCGGGCGTGCTACGCGGCCGACCTCACGGGGCATGTCATCCTCCACGCGCTCTATGAGCAGTGCCTGAAACACGCAGTCATGTTTTACCCCGAGTACCTCGTGCGCGCCCTCATCATCGTGGACGGCGTCTGCTCGGGTGTGGTGGCGCTGGATATCCTCCATGGCGAGGTGCACACGTTCTGGGGGCGCACGGTGGTGTTCGCCACCGGCGGCTACGGGAGGGCGTACAAGATCACCTCCAACGCGCACGCGAACAGCGGCGACGGATTGAGCATTGTGCTCCGCGCCGGCCTCCCGCTGGAGGATATGGAGTTTGTCCAGTTCCATCCGACAGGTTTTTATCCGAGCGGCATCCTTGTCACCGAGGGGGCGCGCGGGGAGGGAGCGTATATCCTCAATGGCAAGGGCGAGCGGCTGATGAAGAAGTACGCCCCCGACAGAATGGAGCTCGCGCCGCGCGACGTCACCGCCCGGGCGATCCAGACAGAGATAAACGAGGGGGGCGGCATCGGCGGCGGCGCATATGTCCACCTCGACCTGCGGCACCTCGGCGCGGAAAAGATCATGAAGCGGCTCCCGCAGATACTCGATCTCGCCCGCCGCTTCACGGATGTCGATGCGCTGAAGGAGCCGATACCTATCCAGCCGACGGCGCACTACTCCATGGGCGGGATCCCCACGGACAACGATGGCCGCGTCCTCGGTGACGCGCGGGGGACGATGGTATCCGGCCTCTACGCGTGCGGGGAGTGCGCCTGCGTTTCCGTGCACGGCGCGAACCGCCTGGGGTGCAATTCACTCCTCGAGGCGGTGGTGTTCGGGCGGCGCGCCGGGAGAGCGGTCTGCAGTGACCTCCCGCGCATCGAGTGGGGCGCGCAGCCCAAAGGGTTCGCGGATGCGGTGCAGAAAGAACTCACCGCCCTCATGGAGCGCGATGGCACGGAGTCGTTCGCGCGCATCCGGGACGAGCTCCAGGTGAGTATGCAGAAAAATTGCGGCATCTTCAGGACGGAAGGGCAGCTCCGCGAGCAGCTCGGGATCATCGGGCGACTGAAGGAGCGCTTCGCCCGCGCGCCGTTGAGCGATAAGGGGAAACGGTTCAATACCGAACTCGTCGAGTTGCTGGAGCTGAGGAGCCTCCTTGATTTCACGGAACTGATCGTGGCGGGGGCGCTCGCCCGCAAAGAGAGCCGCGGGGCCCATTCCCGCAAGGATTACCCGGCGCGCAACGATGCCGAGTGGCTCACGCACACGCTCGCCTGGAAAAGTCCCGACGGACCGGTTTTCGACTACAAGCCTGTGCGGATCACAAGGTATCAACCGAAGGAGAGAACATATTAAATCCCAAATCCCAAATCCCAAATCCCAATTTAAGATTTTTCGATACGATCCCGAGCGGTCGGCCAGGCCTCGCTACGATACGTTCGATGTCGAAGTGGCGAAGGGGATGACGGTGCTCGACTGCCTCCAGGCGATCAAGTCGGGCATGGACGGGACACTCGCCTTCCGCCGCTCCTGCCGGAGCGCGATCTGCGGCTCGTGCGCGATGAACATCAATGGGAAAAACGACCTCGCCTGCCATCTTCAGGTGGCGTCGCTCGGGGTGAGGACCGTCACCGTGAACCCGCTGCCGGGCTACCCCCTTATCAAGGATCTGGTGGTGGACATGGAGGAGTTCTACCGGTCGCTGCGGAAGGTCCTCCCCTGGCTGGTGAGGAAATCGCCCTTCCCCGACAGGGAGTTTGTGCAATCGCCAGAGAATCGGGATAAAATTGACAGCGCGGTGAACTGCATCCTGTGCGGGAGCTGTACCTCATCGTGCCCCTCGTTCTGGTTCAACACCGCCTACCTCGCTCCCGGGGCGCTGCTGAAGGCGTACCGGTTCATTTTCGACAGCCGGGACGAGGCCGGCAGGGAACGGCTGGAGCTCGTGGACGAGAAGAACGGCATCTGGAGATGCCACACGATTTTCAACTGCGAGGAGTCCTGCCCGAAGAACTTGCGGCCGAACGAGGCGATCGCGCAGCTCAAGATAGCGGCGCTGAAGGACTCGATCTAGTCAGTGGCGGAGGGATAACAGGCTGATGAGACGCAAAGCGGCAAAGAGAGCGGAGTACGTGCTGAGGGACGTCGAGGAGCCCGTATTCTTCCGCGACGTATTCCCCTATACTGAGATACCCCGCGTCCAGTTTGAGGGGGCGCCCGTCCCGATCGAACTCCCCCGGGAGATATGGATCACCGACACGACGTTCAGGGACGGACAGCAGTCGCGCCCTCCCTACACGGTCGAGCAGATTGTTGACATCTACACCATGATGCACGAGCTGACGGGGGAAACGGGACTCATCCGGCAGTGCGAGTTCTTCCTCTACAGCGATCAGGACAAGGAGGCCGTCCGGCGCTGCCTCTCGCGGGGCTATCACTACCCGCAGGTGACGGGCTGGATCCGCGCGCGGAAGGAAGACTTCCAGCTCGTGAGGGAGATGGGGCTCAAGGAGACGGGGATTCTCACCTCGTGCTCGGACTACCATATCTTCCTGAAGCTGAACTGGACGAGGCGGCAGGCTGCGGATAACTATCTGGCTGTTGTGAGAGCCGCCCTCGAGGCGGGGATCGTACCCCGCTGCCACCTTGAGGATATCACGCGGGCTGACTTTTTCGGATTCGTGGTTCCGTTCGTGCGGGAGCTCATGGAGCTCTCCGAGGAGAGCGGCATCCCCATCAAGGTGAGGGCATGCGATACCCTTGGGTACGGCGTGCCGTTCGCTGAGGTGCCCCTTCCCAGGAGCGTCCCCAGGCTGATTCACGGCCTCAGGCACTGCGCCGGAGTCCCCTCCGAGAGGCTCGAGTGGCACGGACACAACGACTTCCATAAAGTGCTGATCAACGCCGTGGCGTCATGGCTCTACGGCTGTTCCGCCGCAAACGGCGCCCTGCTGGGCTTTGGCGAGCGGACCGGGAACCCCCCAGTGGAAGGGTTGGTCATGGAGTATCTTTCGCTGAAAGGCCATCAGGAGGGGATAGACACAACAGTGATCACCAGGATCGCGCGATACTTCCAGGATACAATCGGCGTGCGTATCCCCCACAACTATCCGTTTGTCGGGATGGACTTCAATACGACGAGTGCTGGGATCCACGCCGACGGCGTTCTCAAACACGAAGAGATCTACAACGCCTTTGACACGGTGAAGCTCCTCAAGCGCCCGATCCGGGTGAGCATCACCGATAAGTCGGGAGTGGCGGGCATCGCGTACTGGGTTGACTCCTACCTCGGCCGCGAGGGGGAGAAGCGCACTGACAAGAGAGACCCCGGCCTCGCGAAAATAAAGAAGTGGGTTGACGAGCAGTACGCGCGGCAGCGGACGACCGCCATATCCGACGACGAGATGCTGCACCTGGCCCGCATGCACCTGCCCCGCCTCTTCAAATCAGAGTTTGACGAGCTCAAGGCCAGGGTGTCCGCGATCGCGCAGCAGCTCGTTGAAAAGGTCACCGAGCGGGCAGAGGTGCGCTCCATGCGGCCTGAGAAGATGGAGCTGGTCCTCAAGGCGATGCTTGATGATCATCCCTTTATCAAGTACATGTATGTGACTGACCGCGAGGGCCGGAAGATCACCGCGAATATCGTGAGGCCATTTGATCAGGAGAAGTATGACGCCTATTTCACCGATGGATTTGATTTCTCGAACAGGAGCTGGTACAAGCGCCCGATGAAGACGGGGAAGACACACGTGAGCGATTTTTACACATCGCTCCTGGACGGGGCGCTCTGCATCACCGTGGCCGCTCCGGTGAGGAGCATGGATGGGGAGATTGCGGGAGTGTTTGGCATAGACATCCTGTTTGAGGACATCGCAAAGATATAAGTTTCCGGGAAGATGCGTATGGCGAGAGGCGCACTTAAACTCCAGCAGATTTTAAAGCCGGTTATCAGGGTCTTATTCCGTATTTTATCCCGGATTCGGGTGGTAGGTTTAGAGAATCTGCCCTCGCGGCCGCCCTACATCGTTTTCTCAAATCATATCTCCTGGTTCGATCCCTTCCTGGTAGGGTCTTGGGTCCCTGCCCCTGTATATTTCATGACAATGGAGGGGCTCTTAAAGTTCCCCCCGCTCGGCCTGCTCTTGAGGTGTGTTGGCGCTTTCCCTGTCAGCCGGGGGTCGCTTGATCGCAGCGCGATAGAGAACTCAACGAATATCCTGGAGAGCGGCGGCGTTGTCTTCATTTTTCCCGAGGGCGGCATCGGGCGCCTGAGGAAAGGGGAAAAGCTCCGTCCCGGGATCAGCCTCATCGCCCAGCGCACAAACGTCCCGCTCGTGCCCGTGGACATCAGCGGCTGCCGTGGCCTCTACCACCCCCTGAAGCTCCTGACCCGTCGCGTGAGCATAGAGATCCGCATCGGTGTACCCTTTCCCATCACCTCTGTTTCTGACCTCGCAGGCAAAAAGATGAGACAGATGGTGATGGACCGTATCACGAGGGAAATGTATTCGCTCGCGAGAGAGTGAGTACTCCTTCCTCACCGAGGGAGCATGAAGTGCTCATTGAATTTCAAGATCCGGCTCCTCGCGCTCGCGCTGCTCTCCATACTCGTCCTGCTCATATTCAAAGCCATTGCGGTCAGGCAGCGAAGGATTATCTGGCTGGAAGACCTCAGCCGCCAGATGGTTCCGCTCGTGTTAGAGGATCGTGCCGTCACGCCCCGTCCGACCGTTTCACCATCGCATGAGGGCACGAGCGAGCCTGAAGCAACGCCAACTGCGCCCGCTCTATCCACAGGGAAGGGCGGGCGGCACAGGGGGGAGATTGAGCGCGAGCGGGCCAGGTTGGAGCGCATGCTCGACAACCTCCCCGCAGCCGGACCCACGGGCAGGTCCTCCTTCATGCGGCGCGCTCGAGAGATGGAGCTGTGCTGGCAGAAACTCGACTCGTCAGAACCTGCGCTGCGCCGCGAAGGAGAGCTGAGGTGCTATCGCCTGGCGAAAGGGATGGTTGATGACCGTGGCCCGGGAGGTGGCGCAGCGATGGAGACGATGGACCGGTATATGGCCGTGTTCATGGATGAGGTCCATGAGATATGCCTGCGGCAGAGATTCCCCGCCTCCCGGGAGCGTTCGAGATTCAGCCGCTGGGCGGCCGCCGCAATGGAAAAGGCTGAGACACCCGTCCTCACCTTTCTGATCCGGCTGTTGGGTATCGTGGGTGACCAGGATGCAGCGAAGGCGCTCCGACCGTACTGCCTGTCCCGGGACCCGGTGGTCCGCACCACGGCAGTCTGGGCGATGGGGATGCAGGGCTCCCCGGAGGTCATTGATGAGATAGGAAAGATTCTTGCGGATCGGTCGCTGCCCGCTGAGGAGGGGGAAGTGTTTCTGGCCGCGCTGGAGCGGATTGGCGGCAGGAGTGCAGCGGGAGTGCTGCTTGAGGTAGTGCGTAGCGGCAGGCCGCTGCTCGCCTATGAGGCATATCTCTCCCTGGGGGAAATGAGAGGGCAGACGGGGCGTGTGCTCTCTCTTGAGGAGTTCGAGCAGGGGCGAACTGTGCTCTGTGAAGAGTATCGTGCGTGGCAGAAGGCCCAGGACGCCCAGAGCGAGGGGGGCATTAAGAAAAATGCTTTTCATCCACCTATTCCGTAGCCGAGACTTTATGAAAACAACCATAATGTTTTCACCACGGAGATCACAGAGGTTCACGGAGCGCACGGAGATTATGTATTATGTAGAATGCCAAAAGGTTATAAATACTCATCCTCAGTGTTCTCCGTGCTTCTCCGTGTCCTCCGTGGTGAAACAGTGAAGGTTCGCAGCGAAAATGGGGAAAGTCCAGCCAAATGACGATTGACATTCTTGGCGAATTACTGTAAGGTAGCACCGTTTTTGCAGGAGTGCGGGCAGGCCGAGAGCCGGCAAGCAATAAGGAGCGGGTGATACAGAGAGAGAACCCACATGGCACAGAAAACAGAAGCGGTGATTTTTGATAATGACAACACCATAGCCCGGATTTACCCCAACCCGAAGATCTACTGGAGCGACGTGTTCGTTAAAACGGTCGAGGAATGCGGCGGCTCCATCCCGAAGGGGAAGGAAGAGGAGTACATGCTCTCCTATTTCACCAATAAGGGCTTCATGGAGAAACTGGAGACGATCGGCCTGAAGACGACATGGGCCCACTTCCAGAAAGCGAAGGGGGTCGTGGACGAGCGTGAGCGCGTGGAGTATATCCGCTCGGGCCACTCGAAGCTGTTCCCCGACGCCGTGGCGTTCATGCACGCGCTGAATTCCCGCGGCATAAAGTACGCCGTCGCGACATTTACCACGAAGAAAGTAGTGCTGGAGGCCTTCAGGCAGGTGAGCACTCTGCATCAGCCCCACGCGTTTTTTGACTGGAACGATTCGCTCAAATATAAACTCGAGAAACCGAATCCAGAGATCGCCCGGATCGTTCTTGAGAAACTCAACGTGAAACCCGAGCGGGCGATCATGGTGGGGGACAGGCTCACGGATATCCAGATGGGAAACAGGGCGGGCATGAGGACGGTGCTGGTGAAGCGCAGGGACCAGGACGGAGACTTGGTTGACCAGATGGAGAAGGATATCGAAATGGCCAGGCGGGACCCGGAGGCCTATTGCCAGATTCCTGATTTGCAGGTCACCGACCTCACGCAGATCGAGAAGATATTGTGATGATGCGCGGCGGGAATTGTTGCCGCCCGGGCAGGTGGACGCCGGCGGCGTGGTGCATGGGAGATACAGGAACCAATCGAGGTGCGTATGAACCTTAAAGATCAGGAAGACCTTCTCGTAAAGGTTGAGAGGGCAAAAGAGCAGATCGCGAAGCTGCGCAAACAGCAGGCCGATCTTGAACGGGAGAAGACCGAGTTGGAGGAGCTTAAGAACAGGGAGGAGGAGTGGTACCGCGGGAAGAAAGAGTGCGCGGAAGCGCTCCAGAAAGCGATCGCGATCCTCGAGAGCCAGGATGCCGACCTCAACAGGATGCTCGTCCTCGTGAGGAATACACGAGAGAGCTTCTCGGCGATTCTCGATCAGCTTCACGCGGTCAAGGAAGAGCGCTGGACGCCCGGCACGCTGCGGGAGGACTTGAGCAAGTCGCTCCTCGTCATCCAGAAGGCGCGCAACGAGCTCAGTGCCGCCAAGGGCAGGATACCCGCGCTCGAGGGGAAGAAGGCTCGGGTGGTCGGGGGGGCGGAGCCGCCCGTCGCCGCGGCGGACTGGGGCATCAAGGATATGACCGCCGGCGATCTCGTCAGGATTGGCTTCTGGCTCGCGCTGCCGGCCGCGCTGATGGTCATCGTTGTCATGATTATCTTCTCAATGCTTTAATCCTATGAAACTGTTCAGGAGCCAGAATTCAGGAGTCAGGAGCCAGAATCAGGGTTAATGCAGTTACTCGAAGAGGTCAGTAAGCTACTGGAAGCTTATTCGCGATCCATTCTGGATTCTGGATCCTGGCTTCTGACTACCTGAGTAGTTACAATCTTATGAAACTGTTCTTTACGAGACGCAAGGAGTTTATCTCCTCACACATCAAGTTGATCAGGAATCAGCTCTCGAAGATTGATCGGGAGATCAGAAACCTCAATAGATTTATTGAGAACCCACTCCCGAGGAGAAGGCGCGAGGAGGCCCCGCTCGGGAAACTGCTGGGCCCGACGATCCTCCCGGAGTCGAAGAAGCGTTTTGTGAGCTACCTGAGCACGGGGAGCTTCCAGACGATAGGCTTGAGGAAGCACGAGCAGCGCGCCGCGAGGATCAAAACGGCCCTGATCATGACGGGGATTATCCTCGTTGTGTTTATCCTGGTGTATGCCTTCGTGTCCCCTCTTTTCAGGTAATGGAAGTTACGTTCTCTTCGCTTCGTAACTCCCTGAATCCCTGCGTTTGGCTAAATTGCTTGGTTGGGATTTGGGGTTTGGGATTTGGGATTTATATATGGGCGATTAGCTCAGCTGGCTAGAGCGCTTGCTCGACACGCAAGAGGTCACTGGTTCGAGTCCAGTATCGCCCACCATGAAATTGTAGTAAGTCTATGAAAGCCATAGAGTTGCTTAAATTAGCCGTCTCTCAAACCTCCGAAAGGAAATTCGGGGAAATTATGGACCAATTCCCGAGGGTTCTGAGAGAGGAAATCGCCTCCGACCCTGCGGCGAAGGCTGAGCATGAGAGGATAATGGCACGGATAGGAAAGGGCCTTGGGATAAGGGTCAAATAAGCTGACTTCACGGCGGCAACAAAAGGAGCACATTACGGAAACGAAGACCAGGCCCAGAAGGCCAACTAGCGCAGAGCTGGCTAAAGTGGGGGTGGAAATAAGAAGTAGAGACCCGTTCTTTCTGAAATGTCAGAAATGCGGGCAAACATGGTCACCAAACCTCCTTAGCGGCGGAAGGCTTCACCGCGGCTATTGGAAATGCGGGAATGGATGTAATGGTTGATCACTTCGTTCAACTCATTACGAACTGGGAAAGGGCTTTGGCATAAGCGACGACAATTTCAAGCCCGCTTGGGAGAAGGAGTGGGTGAGGAAAATAATAATCGAATCTGACTTGTGACGCGGTGAAGGAAGCCGTCTCGGCCGGTTTTCCATTGGGGTATATGCCCTGCTTCTGATGCGACAGTGACTTCGGGAGCAGGTTTTTTACTGCCTTTTTCTAGATAAATAGCTGCAAAAAACAGTTGTAATTAGGGTCTCCTGAAAAAGTCTAAAAATATATATAATATCATACAAGGCAAGTAGATATGATGTACAATGCTCTCCAGAATGATGGATAAAATGCACGGGAATTCGGGACAGGTGCCCGAAACCCGTGCAGTTATAC
>JAPLCX010000088.1 GCA_026392035.1 Candidatus Auribacterota bacterium
CAGGAAACGGGCTCGGGATGGAGCAGCAGGCAAGTCACGAGTGCTGGCGTGAACGGAGCAAGCAGTTGAACCCGCGCATGCGCGAGGGAGGGACCAGATCATGTCTATTGACTCCGCGCCTTTGATGGGTGACCCATTACCATACCCGATGATTTTTCTTGGTGCGCCCGATCGCTTTTGTGTAGAATAAGCCCAGCCAAAGGGAGAAACAATGATCCTATCATGGGCGTATCTGGCGGACGGAACATTTCTCCAGGAGGTGCCTCGCGCGAAGTTCAAGGAACTTCTCTCCGACGAAAAAAACCTCCTCTGGGTGGATATGGAAGACGCGACGGAAGACGAGATCTCCATCCTCAGGGACGATTTTAAATTTCATCCCCTCCTCATTGATGACTGCATCGCCTCGCACAGCCAGCCCAAGGTAGACGAATTCGACGATTATTTCTTCCTCGTCATACACTCCTGCTATTTCTACACGGAGAAAGAGACCGAAGATGCCCTCAACATCCGCGAGCTCGATATATTCATCGGCAAAAATTTCGTGATCACCTTCCACCAGGGGCACATCCGGAGCGTGAGCACGAACCGCAAGCGCTGCGAGCACGGCTGCCAGACTATGACAAAAGGAGCCGGTTTTCTCCTTTACTACATCCTTGACTCGCTCATTGACAACTATTTCCCCATTATGGACACGCTCAGCGAACGACTCGCCAAGCTGGAGGAAGATATCCTCACCAACCCACACCCCGCGCTCATGGCAAAGATGTTCTCGCAGCGGCGCAATATAGTGACGCTGCGGAAAGTGGTGGGGCCGCAGCGCGAGATCATCTCACGATTCATGAGACCCGGCTCCCCCTTCATAAGCGAAGAGGCCCGACCCTACTTCAAGGACATCTACGACCACATTTTCAGGATTTATGATATTACCGAGATGTCGCGTGAACTCATCGCCCAGGACATGGAATCCTATATCTCCTCTATTAACTGGCGGCTCAACGAGACTATGAAAACGCTGACGATTATCGCGACGTTCCTGCTTCCCATCGGCACGATCGCGAGCTTCTACGGGATGAATGTCGAGATACCGGAATTCAAATGGGGTATTTGGGGGTATCTCGCCGTCTGGTTCTGGATGGTCGTCGCGTCGCTCCTGACGCTCCTTTACTTCAAGAAGCGAAGGATGGTCTGACGTGCGACGCAGGCACTCGGGCTGCACTCCCGCGGTGCGAGATGGGTGAGCCGCGCGATTGGAATGAATCCACTGGCGCTCCCGCTCACTGATACCGCTCGATGGAGAGAATCCTGAAATTCCTCGTTCCCCCCGGCGTGGCCGCCGAGAATTCCTGTGATACTCTTTTTGCAATCATCGCCTTCGCGAGGGGGCTCTGGAACGAGATGATATTCCGGTCGAGATCGGCATCCGCCGGGCCGAGGATGCAATATTCCAGCTCTCTCTTTTCATCCAGATCGAGGAGCCTCACCCGCGTGCCGATGGAAACGACATCCGCCGTGATTTTCAGGTCCTCGATGAACTGCGCGCCGGAGAGCTGCTCGGCGATCTGATTGAGCCTTGCGTTGATGAGGTTGAGCCTGTCCCGCGCCGCCTCATATCCCGCGTTTTCCCTGAGGTCGCCCTGCTGGGCGGCCTCCAGTTTCTCCCTGCTCACGCGGGTGATCTCCACCCCTTTCAGTCGCCTTGCCTCCGCACTGAGCCTCTCGTAGGATTTCCGTGTCATGTAGTTCGCGGGCATGGTAACTACAGTGTAAGGCCAAAAGCCTAAAGTTGAAAGTGCAAAATTGTGCGTCGGGCAACCTCTCAGTTATGACGTGTTGATAATGCGAGTGTCATTCCAGAGGAAGAGGGAATCCAGCTTAAAATCTTACTTATTTTAACCTCATCTGTTCCAAAATAATTTGGTAAAATGATGAGCGAATCGGCTCACAACTGATGAGGTATCTGCCCAGGCGCCATGAATCCAAATCCGGTAGCGATCAGCACAAAGGGCCTTCTCTGGTACAGAACGGGCCACGTATGGATATACCGCGACGATCTCACGAGCACAGGCTCCGCCAAGTCAGGCGATATCGTGGAGGTCACTGATGCGCGAGGGAAATTCCTCGGGAAGGCCTTCTACGGTGAGAAATCAAAGATCGCGCTGAGACTCCTCACGAGAAGCGAAGAGGTGATTGACGATTCTTTCTTCGAGCGCCGCATCCGCGAAGCGCTCGATCGGCGCCGGGAAATCATGGGTGAGGGGGCTGCGCTGCGCCTCGTCTATTCTGAAGCCGACGGCATCCCCGGCCTGATCGCCGATAGGTACAGTGACTGGATCGCCATCCAGGCGCTCATACCCGGCGTAGATTCCAGGATCGAGATGATCTCCGGAATATTTCACGATCTCCTCAGCCCCACGGGAATCGTCTGCCGGAACGACGCGAGCGCCCGCGCGCTTGAGGGCCTCCTCCTCGGGAAAAAGGCCCTGTACGGCGGGCAGCCGGGCCTTATTGAAATCAAGGAGGGGCGCCTGCGCTATCTCGCGGACATCTGGAACGGGCACAAGACGGGAGCCTACCTCGATCAGCGCGAAAACCGCTCTGTGGTCGCTCGCTACGCGCGCGGGCGCGTGCTTGACTGCTTCTCGTACCAGGGGCACTTCGCCCTGCACTGTGCGAAGAACGCGGATACGGTTACCGCAGTGGAATCGTCCCGGGATGCGCTCGCGATCCTCGAAAAAAACTGCACACTCAACGATCTCACGAATATCACCCCCCTGGCAGGGAACACCTTCGACCTCCTCCGCCTCTACCAGAGAGAAAAATCACGCTTCGATATGATCGTCCTCGATCCCCCTCCCCTCGCCAGAAAAAAAGCACACGCGGAGGACGCTCTGCGGGGCTACAAGGAGATCAATCTCCGGGCGATGCACCTGCTCAACAACGGCGGCATCCTGGCGAGCTTCTGCTGCTCGCACAGCATATCCCGGGATATCTTCATTAAAATCCTCCGCCTCGCCGCTGCCGACGCGCGCTGCGGTTTCAGGGTCATGGAGGAACTCGGGCAATCAAACGACCACCCGATCCTCCTTAACGTCCCCGAGACCGCCTATCTCAAAGGCGTAATCCTGCAAAAAACATGACGCCCCGCCGCAGGCGCCAGGATATTCCTGAAGATCCCTTCTCTGAAACAAGCAATGCTTTGTTTCCGGAGGAGATGTATAGAAATGCAGTCCATGTTGTACATCCCCATAAGACAATGCACGCATGTCATACCTGCGTAAGCAGGTATCCAACATTAAGACTCATCACATACTGTAAGCGACTGGATTCCGGTTTTCGCCGGAATGACATTCTCACCGTATCGATGGGTCATTGCCGGCTAGTCTTGCAAAATTTGGGGAAGTCCATCCCCCTGCCCGAAATGGCGGATAACATATCGAAACGGTAACTGCTCAGGAGCCAGAATTCAGGAGTCAGGAGTTAGAATGAGGACGCCGGCGGCGACATTTGAGGACTTGGGATACGGCGATGTTTCCGAGTTAATGCAGTTACTCGAAGAGGTCAGCACGCTCCTGGAAGCTTATTCGCAATCCATTCTGGATTCTGGCTCCTGATTTCTGACTACCTGAGAAGGTGTGAAAAAATCCAGTTTCCGGCTTATGTATGTGATATCAGAATATTGTCATTGCGATCCCGCAAAGCGGGAGAAGCAATCTCTTGTTCCGCAATGAGTTGAGATTGCTTCGTCGGCAAAGTCCCGCTTAGCGGGACTCGGCCTCCTCGCAATGACAACCTTAATGCTGATTTTTTCACACCTTCTGAGTAGTTACTTGAAACGTTCACCTGATAGGTGAAATGCAATCAGAAATATTTCTCCCTGTAGGGGCTTGATTCGGCCTTCCACAGATCTGATTAGCGAGGGGCTGACCCGATATTATCATGCGCTTACCTCTCTTCCTCGCTGTTTTAGGCTTGTCTGAGAGAACGCTCCTCCTCTGGAACATTTACTGCTGGATCTCCTGGGTTGCCGTGAAATCATCGTGTGAAGCTCGGTGCGGCCTATGATCCCGGGGGGGCTTCCTGCACTCGCCTCTCTTCGCACAGAAAGCTGTTGCCTGCTGGATACCTCGATGCCATCGGCCCATTCCAACGTGGGTCATTTCGGGACTCAACACCTTCAAGTACTGCTGCCTTGCACCTCGCTTCCTTTCCTGCCTACGCATCAAGCAGCACATTACTGCACTGCCTGCAAGGCTGGATACCGAGCCCGTGGCTAACGGTTACTCGGGCTCCGATCCTATCGGAGCTTGATCTTACGGCATTGCCCAGCCGCAACCGAGGTGTGACCCTGAAGTTTTTTAATCCATGGAAAGATATTCCGGCCCTACGGTGATTTCAAATAATCTGACACCTCGCGCAACCTTAATTTTAACGGCGGTTTTGGAGGGAAGATTATTCAACTCCTGCAAAAGATCCTTTGGAGAATAAATATTTTTGCCATTAACTCCTATTATTCTATCTCCGCTTTTTAAGTTATGCTTTTGGGCAACGCTACCCGCTGCAATTTCATCAATTATTGCACCGGTAGCATGTTCCACATTACCGGTTTTATCTTTTTGTATTATCACATGGTACCTTATACCCAATACCAGCTTTTCACAATAGCTCAGGGAAGTGTATGACAGTGTAGTCGTAAAAAACATAAACACAATCAATCTCTTGAAGAATTTCCAATGTTTTTCTTTCACTCGACACTCTCCTCCACCCAGCAGGGTCAGACCTCTACTATTGACTGTGAATACTTTTATAAATCTTCTCTACCCGCTTCTCGAATCTCTTGTCATTCAATATCTGCTTTTGAAGCCGCGTATGGTTATGTACTACTGCAGCTCCTCCAAT
>JAPLCX010000089.1 GCA_026392035.1 Candidatus Auribacterota bacterium
AATTCTTCGCACGTGCGCCGCAGCAGGTCAATATATTTGCTTTCAATATGCGTCGTCCCCCCCTTCAGCTTCCGCAGGATCGGCAGCAACAGCTTCTCCACGTTCACCACCACATCATTTTTAACATGTTCTTTCTCATGCCCGATCTGCTCGATCATCTCACCGAGGGCGATATTCTTTCTCTCGAGCGCCATTTTCCGCTCCCTCAGCCTGCCCTCGGACCCCCTGAGCGCTTTCTCCGTTTCTCTCCGTTCGTTGATTTCCTTCCGGAGCCTCTCATTTGTCCCGGCCAGCTTCGCCGTGCGCTCCTCCACCATCTCCTCCAGGCGCCGCTGGTACTTCTTGAGCTTCTCCTCGTCCTGCTTGCGCCTCGTGATATCCCAGAAGATCCCCAGTATGCCGGTGATCCTGCCCTTTTCATCCCTCACGGGCGTTTTGACTGTTTGAATAATTGATTCGCGCCTACCCTTCATATACCTTTCTTCGAAGTATTCTGTTTTTCCCGATCTCATTACCTGCCTGTCAACTTTCCTGTAACTTTCAGCAAGCTCTTTCTTGAATAAATCGAAATCCGTTTTCCCCACAATCTCTTCCGGTTTCATTTTCGCATCCCTGGCGAAGTTTTCGTTACACGATATATAGACCGAGTCAACGTTCTTATAGACGATTTTTTGAGGCAAATTTTCGAGCAATGTCCTGTATTTAAGCTCGCTCTTCCTGAGTCTTTCCGCCACCCGTTTCCGCTCACTGATATCGCGGACTATCACAATAATCTTCTTTTCTCCTCCGGCCTCCACAAAGGTGGCGCCACCTTCGATCATGATGATCTTCCCGTCCTTGCGTATCCCTTTTGCCTCAATACAACTCCCCCTCCTCACAACCTTATCTATACAAGAGGGGCTTATCATCGCCTCCACTTCGGCAGGAACAATGTCCCGGACACCCTTCCGTAGCATCTCATCACGTTTATAGCCCCACAACTCACAGGCTGCCTTGTTGACGTCAGCGAAGCTCCGATCGGTCCGCATGACAAAAATCCCATCCCTTATACTGTTGAAAATATTTCTGAACCACTCTTCGCTCTCCCTTAGTGTTTTCTCCGCAGCCATGCGCTCGCTTATGTCCCTGAGAACAGCGATCACGCTCGGTTGACCCTTGATTTCGACCAGCGTGCAGCTCACCTCAACGGGCACATAGCTCCCGTCCTTCCTCATATCCTGAGTCTCTACATACACGCCTTCCTGTACCGTACTCGGTTTGATAGTCCTTGCGAGTGTTTTTGCCACTTCCGGCGTCACAATTTCCGAGACGTCCATCTTGAGAAGCTCTTCCCTCGTATAGCCAAGTATGGCACATCCAGCCTTGTTCACATCGAGGATCTCGCCCGTCGGTTTCTCGATAAATATCGCGTCTTTCGTTAATTCAAATATCTTGCGGAACCGATCCTCGCTTTCCGCCAGCTCCGACGTGCGCCGCTTCACCATCTCCTCAAGGTGTTCCTGATATTTACTCAATTCATCTTCTATGCGCCTCCGCTCCGTGATATCCCGCGAGATGGCAATCACCCGCCTTTCGCCCCCTATCTCATTGAGCGTGCAGCTTACCTCGACAGGAATGAGCGTGCCGTCCTTGCGCATATTTTCAGTCTCTACATAAACGCCTTTCCTGACTGTATCCTTTTGAACCGACCGAGACAGTTTCGAAGCAATTTCAGGGGGGAGAATCGCTGCCACGTCCATTTTTAGCAGCTCTTTTTTCGAGTAGCCCAGCATCTGGCATGCGGCTTTATTCACATCAATGATCCTGCCCTCAGGCGTTTCTATAAAAACTGCATCCTTCAGGTCTTCAAAACATCTCCCGTACCATGAATCATCGCCTCCATATACATCATTCTCATGCAATCGACCGGCCTTCGACAACTTGATGGAACCGATCCATTCATCCGAAAGGTTACGCCCTCCAAAAGGCTTTTTTACTGCGCCATGCAAATTTTTCACCCTCTCACCCCCTTCCTAACTATTTCCGATAAGGTGAGCAATAGCTATCCATGCCTGTATCCATGCCTGCATAGAAAGTTAGTTTGACAAAATTCCAGTCATTGTTCAATCAAATACTGCTATCAAATACTGCTAGCTAAAGTTTCCCCACTTTTTAGAAACCAAGCTAGTGTCTTGTCACGGAAATTTCCAGCATATGTCTGTCATCGCGAGCGAAAGCGAAGCGATCTCAACATATTGGCAATCATGAGATTGCTTCGTCGTCCCGCTTAGCGGGACTCCTCGCAATGACAGGACTTTTGAATGCTACTTCCGAGACACCACACTAGTTTTTCACCACGGACCTGCCTGCCGGCGGGCAGGGACACGGAGAACCCACAGAGAAAGAACTACTGTAATGACCTATAGGCATTCATTCAGCCACGACTCCAAAACCATGTCGTTCCCGCAGAACTTGTCCTCGATAAATCGGGGAGCGGGAATCCAGTCCTCGACAAAGGATTACGCAATTCAATGCTGGATGCCTGCTGGAGTTTAGTGCAGTAGGACCAGGAATGTCCCGCCCCTGCGTTTTGTGCGGCCCTCCGGTCACACGGCGCGCTCGGCCCGGAACCAGTGCACCGTCTTCTTGCATATCCATACCAGCCCGAGCATCGCAGGGACTTCGATCAGCGCGCCCACCATCGGAGCGCAGCGAAACCATAGCTGGCGGGCATGACGGGGCGGTAAAGCAGAGAGAAGGAGGCAGGGATAAGGGAGAAGGGATTAGGGACAAGGGAAAAGAACTGGATATCTCGATTAAATCTACCTGCTCCCTTCCCCGGTAATGCAGTGAAAAGCGAGAAGTGTATAGTGAAAAGTGTTAGTCTTTTATTATCTTTCACTCTTCACTATTCACTTTTCACTCTCCACTGTAGTTATGGATATCCCAGAGCGTTGACAATTATTGATGGATTAAGGATATCGTTCAAAACGGTGAGGGATGGGCATAGGAAGATACTTATGATGGTTTCATAAATGGCCATAGCAGAGTAGCATCTACAAAACATTCTGCGATTTGAAAGCACATTGGGTTAATTCCAAAACATCCATGGACCGCCCCGGTTTGACACCAATAGCCCCGCTTGTTTCAAAACTCGCTCTTGCTGTTCGATGGCAGTCAGCTCATATTCATGCCTTTAGCTGCGAAGAGATGCTATTGGATTAAAAGATTGGCGTAGGGACTCCCTTCCATGCCGTCGTGCCGTCAACTTTATGAGCTCTTATAATCTCCCCCGAGATAACGTCCATATCCAGATATGCTACAGGCGTCCTCTTGGCTTCCAGGGCAAAAAGATTTGCCGCTGACAAGGACTCCCCCTTCTCTATTTCGACACGCACCAGAATGACTCTTCGAACATTTGCATTGCTATCCTCCGAAGGCATCCGGTGCAATGGAGCATGTCGAAGATGGCCGAAAGGGTGAAATACCCAATCGATGATCATTTGAAAAGTATGATGACGTTTATACAAGTGCCAATACTCCCCGGTATTAGCAATCATCCCCTGCATAACATAATTTACCGGCATTAAATAACCTAAGTACGTCTCATCCCTGTTTTGCTCATGTAATCTTTATAATTTTCACCATACTGATTTATCATGCGACGCTCTTCGTCTTTCGCGAGGAAATAATACAAACTGATCATCATCGCAAGCATCAGCAATGTTATAAATCGAGGCCACAAAATTGCCATTCCGATTCCACAGACAGACAGCCCTGAATATTGCGGATGTCGAATGATCCGATACAGTCCTTTAGTGACGACATGAGGATTGAAAATCTTGATTAAATACGAATGGATAACGCCGATAGGCCTGAATGATATGGTGCGCATCTTGTTGATCACGTATGACGGCATCCCCCCGCCGCGTTATGTCCCGTGCATGATGCTTGCTGGTCAAGCTCCACAAGCCGGTCAGCTATGAGCAAAGAGACCGCGTCCGCCACCGTTCGGCCGCTTGAGTGAAACACGCGGATACCCGCCCCGCGAAACCCGAGGAGTGCTCCCGTCCCGATGCCACTGACAATAACCGCATCGACCTTGCGCGCCCCCAGTGTCTTCAGCGGATTGCACATGCCATGAACGTGTTCCTGGTCGCGATTATTCAACACCTCGACTCCCATTGTCTCTGAATCAATCAGCAAGAACATCGGCGCGGACCCGAAATGACCATGCACCGGACTTTCAAGACCCTTATTCTCTTCGACTGGAATCGCAATGTTCATATGGCTGCCTCCTTTCGCTAATCTGCCTTTTTTCTGCTTTCCGTTTCTCCTCTTTCAGACGCGCCCACTGAGCCCCCTCCCGGCGTGGCGCCATCTCCATTGGGTATCGACGACGCCTTTCGCCATCTGACTCCGCGCCGACCTCCGAACCCGCGTCGCTGACCACAGCCGCACGGTCCGCCCCCCAATCCCTGCCGCGTGCCGACAGGCCCTGTTCCATCTCCTCGTGGCATGTTCATGCCTCCTTTCATTATCACGTTACCACCTTCCAGCCGAAGGGCCTTTCCATTCACCAGCGCCTCGGCGACTTTTTTATGCGCCGACTCGATGAGGCGTGAGAAAGTGGGGCGCGAAATATTCATGCTCGCCGCCGCCTTTTCCTGATACATGCCTCCGAGGTCAGCCAAGCGGAGCGCCTCCAGCTCATCGAGCGTGACAACAACCTCCTCTAATATTCGCAGTGGAATGCCCGCGGGTTTGAAGTATATTACCCCTGGTAAACAACAGATTCTTCTCAGGCATTGTGGTCTTGGCATAAAAGTCTCCATTATTAACACATACTATTATGAGCATATGTTCATTACATGTCAATAAATATATTCTTCCGAAATCACCATTGGGGGAGATATATAAGGCTGTAGCGTGTCAGCCTAAAAGCTCTACAACATTATTCTCCGTCTATTCATAAAAAACCGGAGAGGATCTTTTAAGATCCTCCCCGGGATATAATGATCAGGGTCATCTTTATAAGCAACATGCCAAGCACGTTTCTTGCAATCTGTCCAAATGACACGGCTATCCGCATTAAGATGTTGTGACCCATCTACCCTTGAAATGTTCTCTGAGCTGGCTATAACGCTGGCGATGTTCCATATCGTTAATGAATCTGTCTGCCCAAAGATCGGAAGGCGCAACCCAACCGCCCTCGCCCTTCTTCAATTCAACGACAAAGCGCATCAGCAGTGCAGAGGCAATATTATCAGCAGAAAGCATAAGCCGCTGTTTCTTCCTGGACAAACAATGGGTTATTGCTTCTTTTTAAAGCTGTCGGAAGGGTTTCCATAGGTCTCTCTGGATATGCGTATCGGAGATCGTTGTGCGAAGCCAAACTGAACTCCTTCAGATCGGCTCTGAATTTAACCTTTTGCTGAATCAACTGTTTGACCCTCCTCTTTAGAAGAGAGAGGACATGCTCATCAGCTTTAGGGAGAATCGCTCGTCTGATAGTCAAATCCATCGCCGCAGTAGGACGCAACTCCCCTCGCTCCCATCTAGCCATAGTATTGGAAGTCACACCCAATAGCTTTGCGAATTCCAGCTGGGTCAGGTCAATAGCCTGTCTCAGAAAGCGAATATCCTCGCCCACGAGAGGCTGAGGATTCAATATGATATCCACCCAAATGACATCCAAGAGCTCCTGCAGTTTGGGGACCTCGGGTATCGCAATATCTTTGTCCTGGATGCAATAGCTTATAGCGATATTGCCAATGTAAACATAGGACAATCCTGATTCAAGAAAATGATATTCTAATACTTTTTTCTTCTTTAAATTATTCCCACATTTCGGGCATTTCATTTTAAATCTCCTTTCTTTTAATCGGGTAGCACGTGATGAACACTACACTCTTCTCGCTCTCGAGCGAGAATATGAGCATACATCTTTCCTTAAATCTTTTGCCGGCTGAAGATCCCCAAAGGATGTATCTCCATTCCCTTGTCTTTTCGGTAGGCGCTTCCTTCCCAATTACCGTACCTGACCGTGCAATTGCCAATATCCTTTGGTAATTAAGCCCCCGATAGCCCCTTCTGCAATAACCATTAAGTTCGGGGCTAAATCGTATACGGTATTGTGAATTGTTCCTCTCCTGCTCCAATATCTTTTTAAGAAATTTCTCAGCCTGCGCTTTACTTTGCTCTGGAAGCCCGTCGTAGTCGGATAGGATAACAGTACGATGCGCCATTATATATAGCCTCGCGTGTAATATATACTATACGTCACGTATAGTCAATGACAAAATCTTGATTTTTATCGAAGCCTTTGAATAAACATTTTTTATGCCGTGCGAACCACCCTCCGCCACCTGGCTCCGGCAGGAATTCTCGACACACACAAAGAGAATACGCATTTTTTGTGTTATGACCTCGAAGCCTCACGCCGGAACCGGTGCGCCGTCTTCTTGCAGATCCACACAAGCCACAACATTGTGGGCACCTCGATGAGGACCCCGACCACCGTGGCGAGGGCCGCCCCCGAGGAGAGGCCGAAGAGGAGCGTGGCGGTCGCGATGGCGACCTCAAAGTGGTTGGAGGCTCCGATCATGGCGCTCGGGGCAGCGTCCTCATAGCTGAGGCGCATTACTTTTGCGAGGCCATAGGTGATCCAAAAGATCAGCATGGTCTGCAGGAATAGGGGGATCGCGAGCCAGAGAATGGTGAGCGGTTTCGAAGTGATGATCTCGCCCTTGAAGGAGAAGAGGAGCACCAGGGTGAGGAGGAGGGCAATGATCGTGACCGGGGTGAGGACGTGGAGGAACTTCTCCCTGAACCACGTGTCCCCCTTCGCCTGGATGACCCACTTCCGCGAGTAGTAGCCGGCCACAAGGGGCAGCGCCACGTAGATCGCGATGGAGAGCACGAGCGCCTGCCACGGGACGGGGATGCGGCCCACACCGAGGAGAAAGCCGCCGAGGGGACCGTAGAGGAAGAGCATGGAGAGGGAGTTGATCGCCACCATGACGAGCGTGTGGCCGTCGTTCCCCCGCGCGAGGTACCCCCACACGAGGACCATCGCCGTGCAGGGGGCGATCCCGAGGAGGATGCACCCGGCGAGGTAGCTCCGCCAGAGCGGCACCTCGATCATTTTCATCCCGCCGTGCATGACAACCTTACCCGCGCCGTACATCGCCCCGAGATCGAGATTGAGCCCGAACGGCATTTTCACGTAATCCATCGCATCCGCGCCGATAAACTTGATGAAGAGCGTCCCCAGGAAAAAGACGGCGATGGCGTACATGGTGAACGGCTTAATCGCCCAGTTCGCGAACAGCGTGAGGGCCACCGGCTTCGGCGTCCTGCCCGCGCTCACCACCTCGGCGAAATCTATCTTTACCATGATCGGGTACATCATAAAAAAGAGGCAGATGGCGATCGGGATAGAAACGACGGGGGCCCCGCCCACATAGATGGCGAGCCCGTCAAGGAAGGTAGCCACCCCCGGGGCGATCCGCCCCAGCCAGATCCCCGCAAAGATACAGAGGATGACCCATACCGTGAGGTATTTCTCGAATACCCCCAACCCGCGCTCGACCGGTTTAACTTCCACCCTCATATGAAAGTCCTCTTTTCTTATCGGCACGTAATGTCAAAAGATATTGTAAAGCAACCGCAGATTTCTCTGATTATTTATGCCTTTTCTGAGTAAATCAGTGGTGATTTATTCACCACAGATTGGCGCAGACTTCCTCCCCCCAAAAAATCTTCACAACTATCTGTGCAATCCGTGGTTGCATTCAGCTCTTTCATAGAACTTTTGACACTACCTATCGGCAGGGTAGGTATCTCGGCGCCTGTTATGAGGTTTTAACTGCTTTGACCTTGATGCTTGCGACAGAATCTTCAAGTTCCCGTATCTTCTCCGGGCTTGTTCCATACGCTTCGACAACCGCCTGCGCCGTCACGTCGTGGGCCATGTCTTCGATCGGGAATGCATGCTCCTCGAGGACCTCGATCCCTCCAAACCCCGCGGTTTTAATGGCGCCGAGATACTCGTCCTTGAGGACCGCTCCCGAGATGCATCCGACATACGCTGAGACGGAATCCCTGATCGCCGCCGGCAGTTCCCTGCGCAGCACGATGTCTGACACCATGAGCCTTCCGCCGGGCTTCAAGACCCGTAACGCCTCGCGGAATACCCGCGGCTTATCCGGTGACAGATTGATCACACAATTAGAGATCAAGACGTCCACGGAAGCGTCGGCGACAGGGAGCTTCTCAATCTCCCCGAGCCTGAACTCCACATTCCCCGCGCCCCACTTTCGCGCGTTCTCCCGCGCCTTCTCGACCATCTCGGTCGTCATATCTACGCCGATGACCCTCCCCCGCTCCCCCACTCTTCCCGAAGCGAGAAAACAATCGAATCCCCCGCCCGAACCAAGATCGAGAACGATCTCTCCCTTTTTCAGCGAAGCATGGGCGAGCGGGTTGCCGCACCCGAGGCCGAGGTTTGCCCCCTCGGGAGCCTCCTTAAGCTCATTTTTTGAGTAACCTATGTGCGTGCTTATGGACTCGGCCGTGCTGCCCGAACAGCACGAAGACGAAGGGCCGCAGCAAGAATCTTGTCCCTTCGCCACCTTCGCGTATGCCTCCCGCACAACCTCTCTTATGCGAATTTCATCCGGCGTCTCTTCTCTGCCTTTCATGTCATTCTCCCTTCAGGAATTTCTATTTCTCCATTTTCTGCCTCATCCATCCCATTGTTGAATAGCGCGGCCGTCGCATCCTGACTATGGTAAGCCCGCCCGGATGGCCGGTTCGTCACGGTACCGAACGATGGGCTTCACATCGTCCCCGTTTCACGCCTTGACCACAGCAGGAGCGTAGAGCTGAAAACGACCGTCACGCAGCCTGCCTCCTGAAAGATAACCGCAATAATCGGTGTCATCAATCCCAGGACACCCAGGGTGAGTCCGATGACATTGTAGATCATGGAAAAAAAGATATTCAGTTTGATTCGACGCAGGACTTTCGCCGACATCCACATGAAGTCGGCAACACCCGATATATCATCGTTCATAAGAGTGACGTCGGCTGTTTCTATGGCCACGTCCGTGCCTGCGGCGCCCATGGCGATTCCCACATCTGCCAAAGCCAGTGCCGGGGCATCGTTAACGCCGTCGCCGATCATTCCGACGATGTGGCCCTCGGCCCGCAGTTTTCTGACAAACTCCTGCTTCTGCTCGGGAAGCAGTTCGGCCTGGAAATCATCAACGCCGATCGCCCTGGCCACCGCTTCGGCAACCCGGGGATGATCGCCGGTCAGCATGGTAATTCTCTCAACTCCCATAGTCTTGAGTAACCGGATGGTTTCAGGGATCTCAGGACGGATCTCATCGGCAATCGCCAGCACGCCGATCACTTCATCGTTGTGCGCGACGAGGACGGCGGTGCGTCCCTGCTCCGATTGTTTGGCAATCTCGCGATCAACCCGAGTGACGATGGGCACACCGGCCTCCTGAAGGAAGGCCTGCTTCCCGACCAGAATGTTCGCGGTGTTCCATCGGGCCTCAACCCCCATGCCCGTCGCGCTCACAAAATGGTCCGGGTCGGGAATGTCGAGGTTCCTCTCTCTGCCGGCGGCCAGAATGGAACGCGCCAACGGATGCTCTGAATATTTTTCCGCGATGCATGCCATGCGCAGAATGTCCTCCGGGCCTTTGCCGTTGAAGGAGATGATGCCTTCAACCCTGGGCCTGCCGAAGGTGAATGTTCCCGTCTTGTCCACGAGGAGGTGGTTTATCTTATGGCCCAGTTCCAGGAAGATACCGCCTTTTATGAGGACCGCCCGGCGCGCCATATTGGAAACACCGGCGGTCACGGCGGTCGGCGTGGCAATGGCGAAGGCGCAGGGACACGCCACAAGCAGAACGGAAACGGCAACCCTGATATCGCCGGAAATGACAAAGGCGACGATCGCAAGCAGAACCACCGCAGGCAGAAACCATGTCGTGAAACGGTCCGCCATATTCTGAATGGGCGCGCGCGTGCCTTGCGCTTCCTGAACCAGGTGTACAATTCTTGCGAGGGTGGTGTTCTCTCCAACCTTTTCCGTGCGAATGTCGAGTCGGCCGGACTCGTTGAGTGTCCCGCTGAAAACACTGCTTCCCCGGAACTTCTCGACCGGCATGGACTCACCGGTGATCGGAGCCTGATTGACGCTGCTTGCGCCGGCGGTCACCACGCCGTCCACCGGGATTCGCGCGCCGGGCTTGACCACCACCACGTCACCCACCTGAAGCTCGGCAACCGGGACGACGACCTCTTCCCCCTGTCGGCGAACGGTCGCCATCCCGGGGGCAAAATTCAGAAGGTCGCGGATGCTCTTCCGGGTCTTGTCGAGGGTGTAGGACTCCAGCGCCCCGGCGGCGGCCATGATAAAAACGATGATGGCGGCGGGCCTGAACTCACCGACCGCCATTGTGGCCATGAGTGCGACCACGACAAACACGTTGACCGTGATTTTCCGCTTGAAAATATCCTTGAAGCCGGCAATGAACCTTTGAAAGCCGCCGAATATGACGGCCACAATGGCGAGCGCCGCATTGACGAAATGAGGGCCGATTCCCCAGTGAGCGAGAATCCAACTCGCCAGGGTCAGGACCGCGACAGCGGCCGGGACGATGGACAAGACGGCAAGGTCTTTATACGGGGTTGCATCGTGTCTTTGATGATTGCTCATCACGCAATGCTCCTGCCTTTCAGCCGCAACGGGATTTCGTGCAACGTCAACGACAGGATCAACCGCAGCACGAGCTTGTACTGTCATTCTACTTCAGTAAGGGGTCGCTTACGGTGGGTAATTCCACCCCCCACCCTATCCCTCCCCCTCCTGTGGGAGAGGGGGAAAAGATGAGACCCCCATAAGTGACCCCTTACTTACTTCCCGTCCTTCTCCCTGCCGTTATCCGATTGAGACGGGCCGCAACAGTTTTCTCCCGAGCCGCAGCACCCCCCGGTTTTGGTCATGGATTCCAATATCGCGGCCAGGAACCCTTTCCCCTTTTTCCTGTTTTTCGTCGCCGTTTCCTTTGTGTTCATTTCCATTGCCATACCCTCCTCTCCATTAGAATGTTACCAATAAATAGAATCCCGCGCAGACGAGCAGAACACCGGCGACGGTTCGGATCACGGCATCCGCCTTCTGCGCCTTGAGCGAAGCCTTTCCGAACGAAACTCCGAACAGGATGGCGCTGAGCGGCAGGCTGAATCCGACCGCAAAAGCGGCCATGAGCGCCATGCCCCACAGGATTCGCCCCATCAGCACACTGGCGCCGATGACGATAAAAATGCCCGGATTACACGGCAACGAGCATGCCGCCACACCGCCGCCAAGAAACAGTCCCCCCAGTGCGGCGCCCATCTTTCCTCCTGAGGCCGAAGGCGCGCCGTCCTTTCGGGTGCGGCCCGGCAGCCTGAACGGGAGCAGTTTCAAAGTGGCCAGCCCCAGGATTACCGCTACGGCCCCTGCGAACAGTTTCCAGTACCGTCCAAGAAACGCCTGCGCCGTCTGACCGACAAGCCCGGCCACAAACCC
Organism: Candidatus Auribacterota bacterium; assembly: GCA_026392035.1. Classification (NCBI taxonomy): domain Bacteria; kingdom Pseudomonadati; phylum Candidatus Auribacterota; species Candidatus Auribacterota bacterium. The sequence continues at coordinate 11,576 of JAPLCX010000089.1, forward strand.
GAGAATAATCAGCGCCAGCGTGGCGCCGATCAGGAACCATACCGCTGACGTAAATGCCGAACGCCGGTCCACATCCTGCCGCGTGCCCGAATAGGCCACCAGCATGCCCATCGCCGGCAAGGTGCAACAAGCGCTCGCCACCGCGCTGACCAATCCCAGCAGGAAGGCCAGCGGCAAGGCCGCCGGCCCCGTGCTGGCCGCTTGAAGTGCGTCTGTAACCCACTGCAGCATGTGAAATATCCCTTATTTGCATCACCTGGGGCAGCATCCGGATTTGGCCGATGAACCGCACCCGCCCCCACTCGATGCGCCCACAAAAGCCTGGACAAGCTTCGTTTCCGTAATCTCCCCGGAAACCGCTTTCATCCCGCGCCCCTTGACCATCGCGAGCACTCCCGGCACAGCCACTTGCGCCGTTATCCGCTCATAGTCGCGCCCGCCCGGCTTCAGAGTGAAGACGCCGAGCTTACTTCCTCGGGCTTCAATCGTCCGCACCGCGCTCTGGATTTGCGCCGTCGGCGCATTCCCGGCTTTCTCTTTCCTGTCGGGCAGGAAAACGAAGACCGCATTCGTGTCGGCGGCAACCGTGTTCAGCTCGGAAAGCGCGCTGATTTCCTTCCCGGCTGCCGTGTCCGCAGTGGCTGGCGCATTATTCGTCGCGGAAGAGATGTCGCCGGTCGCAAAGCCTGCCACGGACTTATCGGCAGATACTACGTTGCCCTTAATCACGGCCCGCGCTGCCATCGCCGCCGCCGCAACCAGCACGACCGATCCCACAACCCAACGCATTCGACCCGAAATCCCTGTGGCGTGGCAACCGCATTCGGGCCCACATGCCTCGGCCTGCTGCTTCAGCAATTCCCTATTGTCTTCATGTTTATGGTCTTCATACGACGTTTTCATTGCTCATATCTCCTTGTGTGTATTGTTTTCAAACACAACAGCCCTTTGTGCCCGGCGACGCTTCGCTGCAATCGTATTCTTCTGTTCCCTATCACATCGCTGTTTCGAACAATTGCCGGCGGCAATCCAAGCGCCTTCACGGCTTGCAGAAGATCCTCTGGCAGAGGGCGTCCAAACCTTCCCCGCAAATCCGCTTGAGGCGCTTCTGGTCCGCCAGAATCTCAGCGGTCTCTTTCATGTCGCTGAACAGCGGAGCGAGTATCTTGCCTGCCGAGGGTGGCCTGAACTCCTTCGACAACCGATAGTACATCCACCTCCCTTCCTTGCGGCTGTCTATGAGTCGCGCAGACCGCAGGATCGTCAGATGCTTGGATACGGTAGACGGCGCCAGTTTCAGCAAGGCGATGAGCTGACAGACGCAAAGCTCGCCTCCCTTAAGCGCATACAGAATCCGCATCCGTTTCTCGTCGGCAAGCGCCTTGAGCATATCCATGATGTCCCGCATGGAAGCCTCCATTATTTCGTTATGTGGCTAAATATACTATATTTGCTGAGCCGTGTCAATACTCGATTTGTTTTCTTGATTTGTTTTCTGAGCATAGCCACTGACCATTTTCTACAAAATCCCGTTTCGATAAATGGGGACAGAGTAGCAACTTTGAAGGATCGCTCCTCAGGGCAGTCGCAAAGGCTATGCAGGATAGGTACCCGCATCTCCTGCAATTTGTCCGGCGCAAAACCTTGTAAATGTCCAGGACATCGGGAAGATGTTTCCTTCCTTCGAACTTCGGCTCTATTTTGTCTTTTCGATCCCAGATCTCATTCACTGTTTGCAGAATAGCATACGCAAGTTTCTCAGCCTCTTCCCTGTCATGAACAGGCGCAATAATAATCTCATGAGGTCTGAATGCATACTTTTTCTCGCCGTTATTCCACAACAAGACCTTCGCGTCATTATTGTAGTCAGCGCATTTGAGCTCGGCGTTCAGGTAGGGGAACGCCCCGGCGATATCATCATATAGATTGATTCTCGCGCGATACCATGTGGCGTTTGGAACACAGTCGGGAGTGGCTAGATTCATATCAAAACCGCTAATAAGTTGCATGGCCCGTGTTCTTCTCCCCTGTAGATTTGTTATCGCAAGACTTCGGCCGGTATTTCAAGTATTTACAAAGGGTCAAATATGCGGGTTCTTCCCCATTCCCCGAGAGCCTGCTCCTGATCGGCCCTCTGTCAGAGTGTGCCGCCCTTGCCACCATCAAGGGCGCCTTTCATACCCGCGTTTTTGCTGCGCACCACAGCCGGATAGATGACATCCCTCAGAAATACGAGAGCCTCCTGCTCATCGCGATCAATGACGATGGCCTGGAGACAAGCAAAATCCCCTTCGGAAAAATTTACCGTTATCATTGCGTCCACTCGCTCCTGCACTTACGTAAAAACGGAGATGAAAGGCCTCAGCGCGAATCCCGGCCCTTCGCAATCTTAGCATACCCCCCACGGACGATCTGCCGTATGCGGGTTCATCCTGAGTATCTTCTCCGCCTGTCATCTCATTCTCCCTTACGAAGCTTCTTCTCCTCAGTTTTCTTTCTCACCCATTCAACCATTGCCCGCCCCTTATCCATCTGGACGCGCTCCTCCTCCGTCCTCGGCTCTTTCTCAGGATGCGTCACGCGCCAGGTGATTTTCCCGCTGAGCGGCGGTTTCCTGAGCGCCCCGGTGTCGAAGAGCCGGTACCCGCGGAACTCCGTTGGCTCCTCCTGGTAACATGCGCTGACGGCTTCCCGTACCAGATCAACCGATCCCTCATTCAGAAGATCGATCAGGGTAATCTGCTCCCGGAACCGCTCGATGTGCTCCATGGATATATTGAAGAGGTACGGGGTCGGGGAGCGCGTTCCGATGATCCTCTTCCGCTCATCCACACCGTTCTTGATCAGCGCCGCGACCGCCTCTCCCGTGAGATGCCCCGGCGACTCGGGCCCCATCTGGATGAGGTAGCGGATGTTGGGGTTCGCCGTGACGTTGAGGATCACCTTCTCCAGGCCGATATTCTCCGTCTGGAGGGTGCCGGCAAGCGCCGCGCCTGTCTCCACCGCCACGCGCACAAGCATCTCATAGTCTGGAGGCGTCTCCTCCCTCCGGCGGTTGAGGATCACGCAGACAGCAACCGGGGAATAGTCGTTCCCCCTGAGGTAGCACCCTTCCTCGGGTGGATACTCCGGCGCCGGTTCGGCTTTGTATATTTCTGCCATCTCCTATCCTCTCCACATATCAATCAAAACGCGAAGGGGCTCAGTCGGCCCGTGCCAATAATGCAACTACTTCTTCTTGAACATATGTCATCAAAGCGTCAGGATCCTTCTCCACCAGATCCCATGTTTTACTGAGACGTTTCCATTCTTTTTCCTGACCGTTCTGGAATCGCGCTATTACCAGCGATGGGAAGGGTAATTGGTAATGTTTGATATAACGATTATTTTGAGGTTGATCATAATCGATCGATTTCCACACAAGCTTGCCGCTTTTCAATTCAGATGCGAATAGCCCATCCATTGTAGCCTTTGACAACCGCTCGATTTCAAGACATGCCTGACAGCGAATGGCGCCATGGAAATAAGTTGCCACAACCATGCCCTTCTCCGGCATAGCGGAAGCCATGCCGCCGACCAGCCGTTCCTTCACCCGGCTACTTGCCATGCAGGCGGAAAGGAATGGAAGAACCACCAGCAGGATCCAAGCATCCCGGCGACTTCGCTTCAATTGTGCGCTCATCGCGAGCTTATAATTTCTCAAATCGCGGCAAGATAGATCCGTGATTCCTGCCCGCGACATATTACTAGGCAGTGTAGATCAAATAAAATCCGCCCAGAATTACCAGTATGCCGCAGATCCTTTTAAGAACGACAGCCCCTCTGGAACGTTCATTCCAGTTTAAATAATGCTGGACGATTTCGGTAAAGGTACCTGCCAGAACGATGACCGAGCAATGACCAAACGCATAAAATAGCAGCAGAAACCCGCCATATGTTCTCGCGAGTTTAAAGGTTATCCCAAGAATCGGCGCCATATACGCAAATGTGCACGGCCCCAGTGCAATGCCGAAGGCCAGACCGAGGATAAAGGCGGCAAACATTCCCTTCCGCTTCAAGCCGACTTGGGCCGGCCCCGACCAGGGCATGGGAATGATGTCCAGCAGATGCAAACCCACGACAAAGAAGATGGCGGCGACGAGATAATTTCCATAAGGGCCTATGTCCCCCATCATCCTGCCTGCCAGAGCCGTGATCACCCCTATAGCAGCGATCGTTATGAGAATGCCAAATGCAAAGAGGAGCGCGATGACAAACGCCCGTCGCGTCGAGATTCGCCCCTGCTCGTCGATAAACCCGACAATAAGGGGAATACTCGCGAGATGGCAGGGACTCAGGAGTATGCTCAAAACCCCCCACGCAAACGACGCACCCAGTGCGACGAGGGGCGCGCCTTCCACTGCGTGCGTCAGGAATGTGAACAGCCTTTCCATCTCCTGATCCTTTCTCTATTTCGCGTGCTTCACAGCTAAATCAACGCCGAGCTCCTTCCACTTCTTCAATATGTCCTCTTTTGAAAAGAACCCCACATGCCGGTAGAGCTCCTTCCCTGAGGCATTCAGGAAGACCTGCGTGGGGATCATACGTATGCCATATTTTCTAGCTGCCTCAGGTTTCTCCCCGACGTCGATGAACTCCACATGCATCCGGCCCGCATATTCCTTCTTCAGTTCCTCCAGGATCGGCGCCATCATCTTGCACGGGATGCAAAAGGTGCGCCCGAGGTCGATCAGGCTCGGTATCCCCGGGGCGGCCTGGCTCTTTGCCTCAGGGGCTTTTCCTCCGCCTGGAGCGTCACCCCCGTCAGAGCAACCGATAACCAATACGAGAAATATACAGGTCACTACCGCTGTAGCCATGCTTGGCAACAACTTCCTCTCCATGAGATTCATAGGTATATCCAATCCTTTCATGCGAACATTCCGAAAATCATGCCTACGATTGTGGACATCATCACAACAAGAGCGACGAACACGACTGTTTTCTTCGTCCCCAGAATGGTCTGGATGACCAGCACACTCGGGATGGAGAGCGCCGGCCCCGCGAGAAGGAGAGCCAGCGAGGGACCCTTCGCCATCCCCAGCTTCTGGAGCGCCTGAACGATGGGGATCTCCGTGAGCGTCGCGAAATACCAGCACGCCCCGATGAACGAGGCGACGAAGTTGGAGACGAACCCGTTGTCACCGACAAGACCCGCCACCGCCCGCTCCGGGATGAGCGCGGAGACGAAGCCCGTGACGAAGACGCCGCCGAAAAGGAGCGGGACGATCATCTTGGCGAAGCTCCATGTCTGGGACATCCAGGCGTCGAACTCCCCGCGCGTGAACCAGAAAACGCACATCGCGGCGACGGCGAGCCCCATCACGCCCGCGAGCTGCCAGCGGACGCGGTGGATCTTCACGGTGAGACTCTGCTCCTGAGAGATCGAGCGGATATCCTCCCTCCGGATCTCCACCTGCTCGCCCGCCTCGCCGTTTTCGATCACCTGGAAGTTCACGATGTCGCGCGTGTCGTACCGCACGCTCCCGCGCAGCTCCCGGCCGTCGTTCAGGACGACGGTGAAATTGCCGGGGGTGGACCAGTCGGAGAATACCAGGAAGAGCACGAGGGAGAGGAAGAAGAGGGACGTCTTCCAGAGGGGGCGAGCGGGGGGCGGTTCTTCGAGGGCGAACCCCTCCGCTCTGCGCGTCTCGCCCCTTCGGAATATGCCCGCCATGAGGAGGCCGATGACGACGGCGAAGACGATCGACCCGACCGCCCGCCAAAGACCGATGTCGAAGCCGAGGACGCGCGCCGTAAGGAATATCGCCATCACGTTGATCGCCGGGCCGGAGTAGAGGAACGCGCACGCGGGGCCGAGCCCCGCGCCCATCGTGTAGATGCCCGCGAACATCGGCAGCACGCTGCACGAGCAGACCGCGAGGACGCAGCCGGAGACGGAGGCAACGCCGTAGGCGACGACCTTGTTCGATCGGGGGCCGAGGTGATTCATGACGGAGGCCTGCGACAGGAACGTCGCGATCGCTCCCGCAATGAAC
>JAPLCX010000090.1 GCA_026392035.1 Candidatus Auribacterota bacterium
GAGTCCGTTACGAGGCCACGACCAACCAGTGGTTTGATGACCTTGAGAATACATGGACGACGGTTCGCAAAACAACACGTTCATGGTCAGTTCAAAAAATCAAGCGATTGTGTAACTTTACTTAATGCGTTTGTATTAGTTGAGAAAATATCCTCCACGGGGTAGAGGGGGAGGGCAGCGGCTCCATGAACTACCACGTCGATCCCCTCCATGGCGGTTGCCACTGCCGCTTTATCGCGCACGTCGCCGGTGATTATATTGACCTTCTTTTTGACGTCCGAGTAGTTGAATTCAGCGATGTCGAAAGAGGTTACACATTGGCCTTTTGCCAGAAGATGCCTGATAAGATTGATCCCAAAAAAAACCAGCCCCTCCTGTGACAAGATATGATTTATTCATTCTCCTCTTCATCAAAAGTCCATTCTCCTGACAATGGACGATTCCAATTATTGTTCCTCGCCGCCAGGTTCACCCTCGGCAGCGACCATGAACGATAGATTGCCGCGGCTCGGATTGTAATGGTGATGGTCATTCCAAGAAAGAAGCCGGTGAGTTCGCCCAATCCCAAAAATTGCCTCCCGATCCACAGAGCAGCCGCGCCTATGGCTACGGCGGTGATATATACCTCTTTATAGAGCACGAGCGGCATCTCGTTAAGCAGCACATCACGGACCACCCCGCCGCCGGCGCCGGTTATGCCGGCGACAAACATCGCCCATAGAAAGCCGAGGCCGCTCCGCAATGCTATTGTCGCCCCGATGGCGGAGAATATGCCGAGGCCAAGGGCATCAAAGTATTTGAAAAAAGTCTCCCTCTCAGTCAGCTTCTTGGGAAAAATGGCGGTGACCAGCGCACTCGCGAGTATAACGGCAGGGTAGCGCCAGTCGCGTAACATGCCCGCGCCACCGCCCAGGAGCGCATCGCGGATCATCCCGCCGCCGATGGCGGTGGCCCCAGCCAGAATTGTGATGCCCACCAGGTCGGGCCGCCGACGGATCGCCCGCAGGGCGCCTGAAAATGCAAAGCTGGCGATACCCAGAAGATCAAGCATGTAAATGATACTGTGAGATGTTATATCCATAATAAGCCTCCTTTGCTGTTATTGGATTTCGAAGGAGTCAATGCAAAATTCAAGCCCTTTGTCTATGTCCAGGTCTGTGTTCTTACAGGAGCGGCATTCTGCCGTATATGCTGTTTCCTCGTAGTGGTGTCCGCAACGCTTGCAGCGGACCGTAAAGGGGGAGGGGATGATATGTAGCCGCACATCGGCGAAATCCTTGTCTTCAAGCATAACCTGCAATGTCGCATTCAGGCGTTCGGGGGTTACATGGCTGAATAGGCTCAATCTGATGTTCACAACGATCGGTGTCAGTCGCTCTGCTGCGGCTACTTCTCGCTCAAGTACAGCTATGATGCTACTGGCGTACCGCAGTTCGTGCATTATCTGAATCCCTTTTCATGTTTTAGACGACGCCTACCAGCCAAGGATATATGCAAATATGAGCGGCGCCACTATGGTGGCATCCGACTCTATGATGAATTGGAGGGTGTCTTTCCCCAGCTTTTCCCATGTGATTTTCTCGTTTGGGACTGCTCCCGAATATGATCCGTAGCTTGTGGTTGAGTCGCTGATCTGGCAGAAATATGACCAGAGCGGGGTCTGGTTCAGCCGTAGATCCTGCCTCAGCATCGGCACTACGCAGATGGCAAAGTCGCCGGCGATGCCTCCGCCTATCTGGAAAAATCCGATTCCATTTGCCGAGTTTCTTCGGTACCAATCTGCGAGAAGCGTCATATACTCTACGCCGCCTCGTATCGTATGGACATTGGTGATTTTCTTGCTGATAATTTTCGAGGCATAAATATTTCCCAGGGTGGAATCCTCCCATCCGGGAACAAAGATGGGGAGATTCTTTTTGGCGGCCGCAACAACCCAGCTGTCCCCCGGATCGACCTCGTAGTATTGTTCGAGAACACCTTTTTGTATCAGATTGAATAGGAATTCGTGGGGGAATAAGCTGGCTCCGTTTTTGTCGGCCTCCCGCCATTCTTTTTCAACATGGGCTTCAAGCCGGCGTATTGCCTCTCCTTCCGGTATGCAGGTATCTGTGACGCGGTTGAGATGTCTTTTGAGCAGCGCTTCCTCTTCGCGATAAGTGAGGTATCGATAACCGGGAATCCTCACATAGTCAGAGTGAGCAACCAGATTGAATATATCCTCTTCGAGATTTGCGCCTGTGCAGCAGATTGCGTGGATCTTGTCCTGCCGGATCATCCCCGCGAGCGAAACACCAAGTTCCGCAGTGCTCATTGCCCCGGCAAGCGTTATCAGCATCCTGCCGCCTTTCTCAATGTGGGTTTTGTAGCTCCGCGCGGCATCCACAAGTGTCGCAGCGTTGAAATGTCTGAAGTTGTGTTCGATGAAGGTGGAAATAGGTGGCCGATTGCATTTCCTTACTCGTATTGAATGATCCCTCGAAGTATCGCCACTGGCAGTGCGTAGGTGAGGAGTAGTTCCCGTGTCGGGTTTCATAAGTTCTCCTGGCTAGAAATATCTTCCCTCTTTCAGATAGCCAACGTAGTCCCTGACGGCATCCTCAAGCGTCATGAATTCGGTTTCGTAGCCTGCGTGTCTCAGTTTGTCTGTTTTTGCCTGCGTAAAATATTGATAATTTTCTCTTAATAATTCAGGCATTTCGATATATCGGATGTTTGGTTTCAGTTGCAGCGCTGAAAACATCGCATTCGCAAGATCGTTCCAACTCCGCGCGACCCCTGTGCCGAGATTGAATATCCCCGTTTTGTCAGTATGCACAAGAAAATAGAAAAGGACATTTACGGCGTCCTTAACATAGATGAAATCCCTTTTCTGTTCTCCGTCGGGACAGCCATCACGATATGATTTATATAGTTCAATCTCTACCTTCTCACACACATGAGAGAAGTTCTTGCAGATCACGCTCATCATTTCTCCTTTGTGGTATTCATTAGGGCCAAAAACATTAAAGAATTTGATCCCTGTCATTTCCCTGTCCAGTTTATGATCGAGGATCCAGAGGTCGAACAGTTGCTTGTAATACCCATATAAATTAAGCGGACGCAAGCGGGAGGTTGTCTCATGTGCATCACTGTATCCGAATTCGCCGGCGCCATATGTGGCAGCAGACGAGGCGTAGATGAAAGGAATGCCGCGGCTGTGAGCCCATGCGGCGAGCGCTTTTGAATACTCGAAATTGTTTCCGGCTAGATATGCTGCGTCGGTCGTAGTGGTTAAGCTGCAAGCCCCGAGATGTATAACGGTACCGATCTTTGCCAGGGAGCCTCTCTCCAGCAGCTCTAAGAAGTTCTTCTTATGGATATAGTCTTTGAATGCTTTACCGTCGAGATTGCGCTGTTTGTGGGGGCTGTTGAGGTTATCAACGATAATGATATTATCTATTCCTTCAGCATTGAGCTTTCTCAAAAAACAGCTCCCGATGAATCCGGCTCCGCCCGTAAGAATAATTGTGCTATTCATGATATCTTTGTTGAGTGTAGCACTATATCATGACCTGAATCGGTAGCACAATAAGAATATTAGTAACACTATAAGGGGTAACTTATGAGTGGTGCATTGCTGAATATGTAATTCCTGCCCCCGTTCTCACGAGGGTAAACTCCAGCAGGAATCCAGGTTTCATGCTGGATCCCCGCTCCCCGCTTTCGCGAGGACAAGTTTCGCGGGGATGATAGGTGAAAGGAATATCACCCATAAGTGACCCATTACTCTGAAAATTACTCTGAAAATTGTTTGACATATAATCCTATTGTGTTACTATCTTCAGAATTATAACAAAGGGAAGTTATGCCTGGGCTGATCAGATTCGGAATATCGCTGGACGCCATTTTATCCGAAAAATTCGACATGCGCCTTAAGCGAAAAGGTTATTCTAACCGCTCAGAGGCAATTCGCGATTTAATCCGCCAGGATTTAGTTCATCAGGAATGGGAGGAAGTAGGTGAGGTCGCCGGGGCCATTACCCTCATTTACAATCACCATAAGAGAGAACTTCTTAATAAACTCACTGATATACAACACGATTTCCAGAATATTATCATTTCGACTCAGCATGTCCATTTGGATCATAATAATTGTTTGGAGATAGTCGCGGTAAAAGGCGAGCCCAAAGAAGTGCAGAGGTTAGCGGATATGTTGAAGGCGGTTAAAGGCGTTAAACACGGTACCTTAAGCATGTCCACGACCGGCAAGGAGTTGGTTTAGTCGGTATTATTTTTTTACCTAATAGTAACACGTATATTATAATCGTAATAATAAGAGGTTCTTCATAAGGGAGGTGGTAAAGCGAAGAGACCATAGAGCGTTTATGATGTAATTACAAATGGCGTCCCCGCCGTCTCCTTGGAAAGAATCCGGCGGGGCGCTGGAACTCGGAGCGTGAAACATCCCCAAGCCCGGGCGTATCTTACCATAACCTCCGGCTTGCCGGGTGTAAAAACAGGAGGTATGGCGAGATGCAGAAAAAAGTCTTATGGTTGTCGGTGTTGTATATCGCAAAAGGGTGGCTTTTGCTTATGCCTTCTCTTATGTATGCCCAGGAGGTGAATGATATCGAGCCACGCGAGGCAGAGATCAAGGAAGAGGTTGCTAAGGCCACAGAACCCAAAGAACAACTGTTCTGGATGAATCATATCCCTCCCTTTGAGTGGGCGAACCGTGGCCTTGACCGCATTGAAGAGGTGAGCCTGCTTAAATTCGGCGCCGAAACCCAGTTCCTGAGCAACTGGCTGAGTGAGGGTGGTAACTGGGCAAAGAATGGTGTCCAGATCCAGCAAACCTACTTCACCGAGTGGACGCGCAAACTTGGAGATTTTGATGGAGGTGCCGGTTTCGAGTATTGCCAGATCGACAGTACCTGGAAAGGAACAAAACCAAGCACCATGGAGCGGGATTTCATTGCTTACTCTCCGCTGTCGTGGAAAATATTCTCGCTCCAGCCTTACTGGAAGTATATCTACATCGACGGTGCTGGTAATCCGGACTATACAGAAATCGGGAGCGAGTTCACCCTCGATGTTCCGCTCAAGCCGACATTTTATTGGAACCATGATTTCAGCGTTTATACGGGAACGTATTATGAATGGTCCATTTCGCACGATATCAATATATCTGCAAACGGCGAAAGGATTGCCATCTTCACACCATCCATGGCGATGGGGATGGATGCCCATAAATATCAGGAGCACACCACACTGACGCATATCGATTGGGGGCTTGATTTGTCGGTGCCCCTCAATCGGCATTTTGTCGTCACGGGGATGCTCCACTTTACCAAGAGTCTCGCGCATGGGCACTACACGGAAGAAAACGATGTATTCGAGGATATTATTCCCTGGGCAGGCTTGAAACTCTCGATGGAATTTTAGGAAGCGCACTACTGAAACAAAGTAGTGGATCAGAAGCCAAATAATGCGGAAACGGCAACCAGAAAAGGGGAGGAGAGCAATGCATATACCTGACGGTTATTTAGGCCCAGCGACATGCGGAGTCTTTTACGCGGTAATGTTGCCAATATGGGTAGCAGCGTCGCGAATAGTTAAAAGGACACTTAAGGCAAAACAGGTGCCCCTGCTTGGCATAAGCGCCGCGTTCAGTTTTGTCATCATGATGTTCAATGTGCCTATCCCCGGCGGGACAACGGGACATGCCGTGGGATCTGTTCTGGTGGCGATACTGCTTGGCCCCTGGGCGGCGTGTCTCGCGGTCACCGTTGCTTTAGTCGTTCAAGCGCTGCTCTTTGGAGATGGCGGGATCACGGCTATAGGGGCGAATTGCTTCAATATGGCTTTTATCGAGGTCTTCGCGGGGTATTGCCTTTATAAGCTTATCAGCGCGGGGTCTCCAGTTACTTCTAGCAGGCGGGTAGTCGCTGCTGGCGTTGCCGGATACGCGGCTTTGAACATAGCCGCGTTATCGGCGGCGTTAATGTTCGGCACTCAGCCTATATTGTACAAAACCGCAAGCGGCCAATCCCTGTATTGTCCTTACGGTTTGAATGTAGCGATACCCGCGATGTTGGGCGAACACCTGCTGATATTCGGATGGGTTGAGGCAATTATCACGGCGCTGGTTGTGAAATATCTGCAAAAACAGGATCCGTCTTTACTGGAAGCTGGAAAGGGGGCAACCGCGTGAAAATAACGACAAAACTTTGGCTTGGCATTGTAATTCTCGCGCTGCTTTCTCCGTTGGGGATTTTGCTGCCGGAGCATTTCAAAGCAGGCGATGCGTGGGGCGAGTGGGGCAGCGATACCATCAAGGGATTGGTGGGATATGTCCCACAAGGCCTTGAAAAACTATCGAATCTTTGGGGAGCTCCTATTCCCGATTATGCATTCAAGGGATGGGAAGAAAAAGGATTATCGCGCCTGAGCATCGCATATATATTTTCCGCGATTCTTGGAGTAGTTGTAACGGCGGCAGCCGTACTCGCGATAGGAAAGCTGCTGGTTGGAAGAGGTGATTGATGTGGGAATAAAACATAACCGGTTCATAGAGCGCTCGATCATGAGCGCCCTGTCTTTTCTGAAGGAATCGATTTTTGCCGATGAATATGCTTCGAGAAAAGGATTTTTGCAGGCCCGGGATCCCCGCATTAAGATTCTGATGATTCTCGCTCTGTTATTGGCGGTTCTTTTCGCAAAGAGCATACCCTTTATAAGCTGCATATACGCTCTTTGCCTGTTTCTTGCCTTTGCCTCTTCAATAAATATTGCATATTTCCTGAAGCGCACATGGTTTTTTATGCCGCTTTTTTCGCTCTTCATTGCTGTGCCTGCTCTGTTCAGCGTATTCAGCCCGGGAGAAACACTGATCAGCATTAAAGTATTCACGTTGGTTTTAAGCATCACAAAACAAGGTTTGGCAAGCGCAGCTATTTTTTTCCTTCGTATTTTAACTTCTGTTTCGCTGTGTGTGCTTCTGGCTTTGACCACTAAGCACTATTGTTTACTGAGGGCGCTTCGGAACTTTCGGGTGCCTCAGCTTTTTGTGATGACGCTCGGCATGTGTTACCGGTACGTGTACCTGTTTATCGCGCTCATTCAGGATACGTATACCGCAATCAAAAGCCGAGTGGGATATGTTTCTTCTTCGCAGAAAGGCCGGCGCATTGTCGCATGGAACATTGCTTCACTCTGGCGGCGTTCTTACGATTTGCACAATCAGGTGTATCAAGCAATGCTTTCACGGGGATATAGCGGCGAACCGCGGATAATGGATGACTTTTATATTACGTTTAGGGATATCGCATGCATGGGTGTATCGATTTCGATCCTGGCGGGGAGTTTATGGCAGGCGCGCTTTTTGAATTAAAGAATGTCTATTATTCATACTTCGGAAAGATATCCGCATTATGCGGGGTGTCTCTGGCCGTTGAAAAAGGCTCTAAGGTTGCGGTTATCGGCGCAAACGGCACAGGTAAATCCACGCTTCTTGCGATGCTCGACGCATTGATATTTCCCGATAAGGGAGCGATATGGGCGTTTGACAAGGAATTAGAGGAAGGCGTTTTCAATGACGCCGGTTTTTCGCTGGAATTCCGGCGAAAAGTTGGGTTTGTATTTCAAAATCCCGATGTCCAATTATTTTGTCCTACGGTTAAAGAGGATATTTTATTCGGGCCTCTTCAACTGGGTGTATCCCATGTTGAGATTGAGAAACGGCTGGACAGGCTGGTCGCTATTTTTAAAATATCGCATATTTTGGAACGTTCGCCGCATCAATTGAGCGTCGGAGAGAAAAGAAAGGTGGCCATTGCCTCCGTATTGGCGGTCGAGCCGGAAATTATGCTATTGGATGAACCGACCGCGGGGCTGGACCCGCAGACTGTGCGGGATATCATTGACATTATTCTGGATGAAAATAAGACCGGGAAAACAATTGTTACCGCAACGCACGATCTGCATCTCGTTGAAGAGATCGCGGATATCGTGCATGTTTTGGGCCCTGACAAGAATGTTATACGCAGCGCCTCGCCCGGCGATATCCTGTTTGACCAAAGCTTTCTTCAACAAAACAACCTCGTTCATATCCATGCCCACCGGCATAAGGACACAATTCACCTTCACCCCCATCAGCATTTGCAGCACCACGTGTGAATTTATCTTTTGCTCTTTCCTGCAGTATTATAATAATCAATCATTGTCAACACTAGGGATATCCGTCGTCCCCGCCCGTTTCATTTCTCAAGCTTACACTCCCCATATGGGATCAGGAGCGTCTTCAGCGTTTTACTATTTCAAATGAGATTGGCACCCGGATATCCAACGGCTCACCTTTGATCTTGTCGGGGACCGGCGGGAAGGGCGCGGCGCGATGAATGGTCCTTTGTGCCTCGGTGTCCAGTATGCCTGAAAGAGAGCTTTTCATGACACGGATATTAGTCACCGCGCCATTCCGGTGAAGTGAAAAAGCCACAAGTGCAGTACCATGCATCCCTTCGTTCAGCGCCTCGATTGGATAGCGCTTCGCCTCGGCGATTTTTCTGCGTACCATACCTAAATAATCTTCTTTTCCCCATCCAGATGTGGTCGTCGCTCTTCCCGAGTCGCCTCTTGAGGGTAGCGAGGCAATTGCGCAAGTCTGCGAGGTTCCACGCTGTTGTTTTTCCGCGCTGTCCGGCTTCGAAGCGCATTTATCGGTAGCCTCCGGAAGCGCTTGCTGAGATTTGTCCGATTCTGGTTTTTTATCGGGTGAGTGTTTCGCTACTTCGCTGAGATCATCTAGTTGGCCATTTCGTGTGTGCAAAATCGTTGCGTTGGACGGGCTGGGCGCTTCGCGTATTTGAATGGAGCCTATCGAAAGAGTGTATTCATCCCCCTCGGTTTTTGAGGACACACCATGGGAAATGGTTCCAAATATCGGAATCAGCACCAGCGCATGCACGCACCATGAGATCAGAAACGAGATAGCAATTTTTTGGTCGATCATGTCAAAGCGCTCTTTGTACCCAATACGCCATCTAGCAGCATCATGTAATTTGTTAGCATAAGGTCGGATCGTGAGTCAACCGTTATATTTTAGCTTATATATCGGTATTTGGTTCGGGCGATTGCTGAAGGGGTGGAATCGGTTGCTCTCGCCGCCAAATTGAATGGGTGAGGAGTTCTCGAGAGCGACATTCTTATATTGATTCTTCTATCGGTGTGGAATATAGTACAATTCGAATTATGAAGATAAAAGTGCGAATCGCCATCACCAATGATAAAGGCGAGAGCTACATGGGGATTGGTCTGGTCTGGTTGCTCAAGAGGATACAGAAGTTCAAATCGATCAGCCGGGCGGCGCAGGACATGGAGCTTTCCTATACTAAGGCCCTGACGATTCTGAATCGGCTTGAGAAAAACGTCGGCAGGAAGATACTGGTCCGCACCCGCGGAGGCATGGCCCGCGGAGGGGCGGAACTAACCCCCTTTGCCAAATCATATATTAAGACCTACGAATGCCTTTCTCGTGATATCAGGCGCTACGCTGAAAAACGGTTCAAAACATTTAAGAAGCATTTTTCGGAAGCCTGACCTATGATCCCTGCGTGCCTGATCGTTGTTACAAATTGATATCATCAAGGTAGTTCCCGCCCCACACTTCGATCTCTAAAAATAGTGCAAATATTCCGTTGACATCGCCGATATACTTTCGTATGTTTAACGGCTTTTAGAATAGTGATGTGCGCTCGGACGCCGACGACAGCGGCGCTCCGGATGTACGCGGCGGGTAGAGGTACCCGATGGCGCCCCGGAACACACATCACACGAATCGATGGGGGCAGCCATGCATCGATTAGTGAAGTCGTGGATTCCGGTATCGTTTTTTATGGTAGCGGTGTTTATGAGCGCAGGTGTGGCGCTCGGTCAGGTCACAGGTTGGGATTCGCAATCTGCAACATCCGTCAACCAAACGCCGCTGCCTGATACAAAACCGGATGCGTCAGAGGCGCCCATCCAATCCAGCGAGGTCGATTCTTCTCAAGTTCCCATCGCAGCAGAGCAGAGCGAAGGGGGCGGAGGGAATGCCTCACCGGGATCAAAGAGTATCCTTAATACTTTGTTCCCACAGGGGGGTTGGGCGGCGGAGAAATCCGATTACAAGGCGTACACATTGGGTGAGGTTGTTGTTTCGGAGAGTCTGAAGGACAGCGGTTACGCCATAAGTAACGAGGTTACAGCAGAGGAGATCAAAGCCACCAACAGCAAGACCGCGGCGGATGCGTTGCGCTATGTTCCCGGCATCAACGTTTCCAAGGGGTACAAGAACGAGCCGGATGTGCAGATCCACGGTTTTGATCAGTCAAAAACCCTGGTTCTCATTGACGGTGTCCCGTACTACGAGACGAACTATGGCAAATTGAATCTTAATCAGATCCCCTCGGATATCATCGCCAAAATCCAGGTTATCAAAGGCGCCCCCTCAGTCCTCTACGGCCCCAACGCCGAGGCGGGCGTCATCAACATCGTCACCAAGGAACCGGGGAAACCATTTACGGCCTCAACCAATGTCGAGCTTGGCGAAAAGGATTACAACCGAGTATCTGCCTCCACCGGGGCAGAGGCCGGAAAGTTCAAGTACTGGTTCAATTATACCCATAGCGATATCGACGCATGGAAGATGTCGGATAATTTCAAGCCCACCGAAGGGACAATTTCCAAGATGCCCGGCGGTGAGAGCAAAGCCATTATCGACAACGGCGGTTTCCGCAGCAATTCGAGCTCGAAGACCGACAGCTTCTGGGCCAAGGCAGGTGTGGCGCCGGGCAAGGATTCTGAATACTACGCAAATTTCCATTGGATTATGTCTCAGTGGGGCATTCCGCCGTCGGTCAGCGATATAACAGTGTTTCCGAATCCGCCGGCGTTCACGCAATTCGCACGCTTCGACAAATACAACGATTGGGGTATTGATTTAAACGCGAAGCAGCGGGTCCTCGATAAATTGCTCCTGAAAAACAACGCCTACTTCCATAACCACGAAGACGCGTATGTATCTTACGCGGATGAAGATTTCAGCCAGAAACTCTCCCGCAGCGTGTACAAAGACTGGATGGCCGGCGACAGCCTCTTTGCCGATTACGATCTCACCAAGTGGGATACTGCGCGGCTTGCGTTTCACTACAGGGTAGACTCGCACCGGCAGAGAGATGATTCGTATCTGCCGTTTGCGCAGTCGCTCTCGGATACCGGCACCATCGCTGCCGAAGACGAATTCAGGCTGATCCCGAACCTCACCGCGACCGCAGGAATGGGATGGGACTGGTTCGGCATATTAAAGGCCCAGCGCACCACAACGAGCAAAATGAGCGGAGAATTCACTGGTCGAGAAAACTTGGAGAGGCCAGGCCTTAAAGATCTCCTGACCCCCATGGGCGGACTGGAATACAAACTCCCGGATTCCACCAGGCTCTTTACCTCTCTGGCGAGGACGGCCAGGTTTCCGACACTGCAGCAGTTGTACGCCAGCAAAGGAGGAAACACCGGATTGCAGCCGGAGAAAAACCTCACCTACACTTTCGGTGCGTCCCGATCATTCCTGCACGACATTGTCTGGACCGAGGCCTCATATTTCAACCACTACGTAACGGACTGGATCGACCGCGATGGACCTGGCCCTATAAGCCAGTGGCAAAACTGGGGCAAGGTGGTGATGAATGGCATCGAATTGAACACAGAGATAAATCCAATAGAGGATCTGACATTCAAGGCTGGTTATACCTACAATCATGCCCGCGATCACAGCAAGGGGCACGTCTCCGATTACCTCGTGGATGTCCCGGCAAACAAGATTGACCTGGATCTCGGGTATACCCTTCCCTTTATCAGGACGAAAGTGGACCTCATCCAGCAACTTCTGAGCAAAACATATTCCCAACTCCCGACCCCGCAGGACCCGGAGCTGGAGAAAGAGGTGGCCCAGGGATTTTATGTCTTCAACCTGAAGTTCACGCAGCCGATTACCAAATATCTGGACGGATACATCTCTCTTGAGAACCTGTGGGACCGCAACTATGAAACGGTCTATGGCTTCCCGGCGCGAGGGAGAACGGTCATCTTCGGCATAGATGCGAAGTATTGATTGCCCTGTGCGTGAAATGAATCCATGGATAACCCCGGAACGCGCGCGGTTTCTCGGGAGTGGTGAAATGTTGCTCACTATACGCAATCTCGCGTTCAGATATCACAATGCGGATCATCCGGTTTTGCGCGGGTTGAACCTTGACCTGAATACGGGGGAGTGCATCGCAATAACCGGTCCCAACGGCAGTGGGAAGAGCACCCTCATCTCGATCCTCGCGGGCATTATTCCCACATTTCTCGACGGAGAGTTGACCGGTGTTATCGCTTTCGATGACGGTCCGGTCAAGCCTGCCGTCATTCTTCAGAATCCCGACACGCAAATCCTATGCGACAGCGTCGAGAAGGAGCTTTTGTTTTTCCTGACCCACTCGGGAAATTGTCCCGCAGATGCCGGGCCCCGTGAGATTGCTGCGCGGGTCGGGATCGACGATTTGTTGGCCCGGAAAGTGTATCAGTTGTCGTACGGCGAAAAGCAAAGGCTCATCGCAGCCTGCGCGCTCCTGTGTGGGGATGGGAAGCTGGTCCTGCTCGATGAGTCTTCGGCGCACCTTGATGACGATGGCGTCACGAGATTGTTGCATCTCCTGGCTAGTAAGAAAGCGGAGGGCGCTTCCATCGTTATCATAGGTCATGAATGCGTGCGGTTTCATGAGTTGATCGACCGATGGTATCTTCTCAAAGGCGGGAGGCTTATCGAATCGCAGGAGCGCCGAAGTCATTGTCTGTCCCCGATAGCGAAGCCCGGTTGTGCCATTCTTGTTTCACGCCCCTTTATTTCTATTCGCGATATTGCGTACCGGAATGATCTCGGGGAAATGATATTTGCCGGTTTTAACGGTGATATCCATAAAGGCAGGGTGTATGGACTTACAGGCCCTAATGGATCGGGGAAGAGTTCTCTCGCAAGACTTGTTTCGGGAGTGGAGCGGATCGAGGAGGGAGATATTATCCTCGACGGCATAAAAGCATCCGCGGGTACACTCCGGAAGCACGTGAAGATGGTGGGTCAGAATCCGTTTCATCAGCTCCTTTACAAAACAGTGGGAGCGAATTTGAAATCGACATGCAAGAGAATAGATAAAAAACCGATGGTATCTCCGGAGCAGGGCGTCCGGATACTCAACCTAGAATCGCTGTTATCAAGAGACGTCGCTACATTGAGCTTGGGCGAGGCGCAGAGGGTCGCGTTGCTCTGGGCGGTTTTGCAGTCGCCTGAACTTCTGATCATTGACGAATCATTCGCCACACTCGATGAGGCGGGTGTGGATGCATTCAGCGAGATGCTGTCCGTTCTCAAGGAAAAAGGCAAAAGCATCCTGCTTATTTCCCAAAATGAACGGACAATCTCGGGCATATCCGATTACATATTTTCGATGACATGAGGCGACAATGCTACACGCAGACAAAATCAGAATGGTTGTGTTCCCTACCATTTTCGGGGTGCTGTGGGGGCTTTTAGAGACATTGCTGGGCAGCTACCTCCATATGTTCAATACGCCGTTTGCCGGCACAACAATGGCGGGAATCGGCGCGATCATAATGTGCGTGGAGAGGCTGTACACCCCCTTGCCAGGAGCCACGATCTCCACAGCGGCTGTTGCCGTGGCGATGAAAGTCCTCTCGGTGGGGACGGTCAGGCTGGCCCCGGCGATAGGTATATCTGTCGAGGCCGTCTTGGCTGAGCTGCTGCTCACCGTATTGGGCACGGGATGGTGTGCATTCCTGGCAAGCTGTGTTGCATGCACTATGGAGGGGATACCGCACTTTTTTATCGCGCACTGGATCATGTATGGGCAGGGGATTTTTAACGCATACCTGAAGGTCATAGAAAAACTGCAGGCTTCCTTTGGCCTGGGAGAAAACCTCTGGAAGCAGATCCTTGTATTATGGGTAGCCGGCCATCTCGTGATAGGAATTGCCTGCGGCCTGCTTGCGATCAGTGTTGGGAACTACGTGCGGAGAAAATGAAACGATCCACCTTGCTATTGGCAGCGGGCTGCTTTCTTGTTTCACTCCTTGGCAGGGGTGAACGCATAAGCTGCGCCGCCGGTCTGCTTATGCTGATTATTGTTGCACTGCATGATCGCAAGGCCCTTGTGGCGTTTGGTTCATTCAGGTTATGGCTCTTCCCTATGATGTTTATTGCCCTGTCGCCTTTCTGCATGGGGGAACAGCATCAGGTTTTCCGAGGGGGGCATTATTCGCCAGAACAGCTTAAAAAGGGGGCACTATTTTTATTTCATGCATATTGTTTCGTGGTATTCAGCGCCTATATATCGAGGGCTTTTTCGCTCCAGGAAGTGGTTGGGATCGCGGAGCGCATCGGCGTTCCGCAGATGGGACTCAGGATTGCGCTGGGCATGGGTGCCACCAAGATTTTAAGCCGCATGGTACGCGAGACGTACACGACGTACCGGATGACGAGGCCGGGATACCTTTCCGCTGTACGGGAAGCCCATATACTTTTAGGGGCGATTGTGAGGAATACCATGCTGGTGGCGGAACAGATATCAATCCTGTTCTATATCAGAAATGTGAGGATTGGAAAAACATCGATGAGCGTGGATGAAATACCGGCGAAGGCTTTGGATATCCCCCGAAGAGCAAGAGGAGGCACCTGTTGAAGAACAATGAGATTCTAAACGCGATCTGGGAAGGGATAGATGAAGACCTGGTGCTTGAGGATCTTTCTATATTCTTGAACTGGATTATCACCAAATCCAGGCGCTATGCCCTCGCGAATTATTTTCAGGGGATGCCTGGCCTTGATCTTGAGCCACACCGGGATACATATCTGAGAGACTTGCTCGGCAGACCGGTCAAAAAGATTATTCGCGAGCTGCTTGACACGAGGGAGACCTTGCGAGTCTCGACAGGGATGTCGTGCCTTAACAGCGCCCTCCCTGTACCCGAAGATGTATTTGATGGGAATGCGATTGAGCCGTTCCTCGATCGGGCCCGGCAGCTTCGGACCTGTTTTATCGGCCACTTTCCGGATGCCGACCTGTGGAGAGAGCAGCACTACTCGGTCAATGTCATTGAACTGTTCCCACAGCCGGGGGATATACATTGGGACCACTCGCATGAGGTACTGGCAGAGGCGGACCTGGTATTCATCACCGGGCTGACGCTCGTGAACGGCACATTCCCGGAGGTGATCCGGCGGACACCGAACGCCCGCTACCGCGTATTGATGGGCCCCACCGTCCCCCTTTCCCCCGTGCTCTTTGATTATGGAATCCATCTCGTCGGCTCAACACTGATTCTCGATATTGAGCGGGCGGTCGACTGCTGCCGCTGGGGAGCCGGAAGCTTTATCTTCGAGCCGGAGGGAATTATACGACGGGTCAATTTGACATGTGTCCCCGAGTTGGAGAAACGGACAATCAAGGCTCAGTCTCACAGAAAGGAGTTTTGAAAATGTGGCTAAAAAGTCTCAACGAATGGAAAGAAGAAGGGATCCCCTGCGCGGCGCTTACCATCATCGAGGCGGAGGGGCCGACCCCGCGCGGCGTCGGCTCGAAGATGGTGGTCAACAACCGCGGCGATAGTGCCGGATCCATCGGCGGCGGGCCGGTGGAGCATATCAGCCTCGATGAGGCTAGAAAAGCGTTCAAGGACAATAAATGCCGGACGCTGAAATTTTCGCTCAAGGGTGACGAATGGCAGGTTACGAAAGACAAGAAAATCAAGGCCATTTGCGGAGGAACTCTTTCTGTCTTCATTGAACCGATCATGCCGCGGGAGGAGGTTGTGATTTTCGGCGCCGGTCATATCGGGGAGAAGCTGGCCAAATTATGCGCGATTTTGAATCTGCCATGCAGGGTATATGACAACCGCAAAGAGTATCTTACTGCCGAGCGTTTTCCAGATGCGAAAGAGCTAATCTGCGGCGAATACCGCGCGCTCGCAGAGAAGGTTGTGTTAACACCGATGAGCTATTGCGTTGTCCTCACTCATGGCCACGCCCATGATGAAGAGTGTCTCGAACTTTTGCTGCAGAACAGGGACATTCCGTATATCGGCATGATCGGCAGCCCCGAAAAGGTTGGGATCCTGGTGAAAAATATACGCTCCAGGGGGACAGTGGTGGACGGGCGTCTCTATAGCCCGGTCGGTTTGAAGATCGGCCGCAACCTGCCGGAAGAGATCGCCCTTTCTATAATTACCGAGATAATGTTGTTGGCTCAGGGGGGCTCGGGCGAGCACTATCGCATCAAATGGCATGAGCTGAAATAGGGGAAGCGAGCGAATAATGACAGAATGACCGCGGATAGCCGCCCATGAAAATGGGTTTCAAATAAAATAAAGCTGATACCCCATTGATTTCCATAGGGCTTAACTAGAACTAAACGGCTACGTCATGAAGTTATACATAAATAAAAGCAACATATTGGATCAAATTGCCGTTATCACCATTGGATTTCCATTTGCTTCTTTTAAGGTGCTTCTAGGGATCACTTTTCTCAAAATGCTATCTTCACCCATCAATTACATTGTCGGAACTATATTAATTGGTTGGAGCGCCATTGATTTTCTAATCAATGGAACAAACTTGCTTATGCTGCTTTTTAAAAACCGCTATCTTACGAATGTGTGCTTGCTTACCGCCATTTTTGCCTCAAAAAATTTAAATATAAAAATTAACCACCTTGCATGGAAAGAGTTAGGAACAGCCTTGGATGTCATGCTTTCTTTTTTCCTTGTCGCCATTATGGTTGGCGGTAATCTATTTCACTATTTATCTCATTGGGAATTGAATTTATGGAGTGTGAGTGTTGTTGTTAACGTTTTGGGCGCGGGTATTACTCGTATTTTTCTTTCTATTCAACAAGTAAAAAACGTTCATGCGGGCTAAAATGACAAATATTTCAATTGGTTCTCTTTCGTTTCGTGTCCTCCGTGCCTTCGTGGTGGAATTCCAACTTTTTACCAACACAATATGAAAGAGAATCTGAAAAAGAACATCCTTATTACCGGAGATCCCGGCGCGGGCAAAACGACGCTGGTACGGGAAGTGTTGGGTGAGCTGGGCGTGAAGCCCGGAGGATACCTCACCAGGGCGATGCCTGAACGGGGAGTAAAGACATGGTGCGAGATTATTTCTCTGACTGCCGGCGTGGTTCCAGAGCGAGCCATTTTCGCGAGCATGGATAGAAAAAGCCCTCCTCATCTGTGCGGCATGGGAGTGAGCGCAACAGAGCTGGAAGCGGTGGGGGCGGTTGCCCTCGAGAGAGCGATGGAGATATCTCCGCTCATTGTCATGGATGAAATCGGCCACATGGAAATCGTCAGCCGCCGGTTCCAGAATGCGGTACTTGCGTGTCTGGACAGCCTGACTCCGGTTCTCGGTGTTATAAAAATTGAGCATGGGCCGTTCGTCGACCGCATAAAAGCCCGGCCGGACATTGTGCTGATAAAACTCTCGAATGTTAATTACGATGTGACAAAGCACTATGTGAAGGCAGTGATTTCTTCTTTATTGCGCCTATGAGGATCGAATCAAGATCGTAACGAGCGGCGTAAAGCGAACAATAACATTAGGAGTAACAAATGATCGATATCATCATAAAAGGCGGACCAGTGATGATCCCGATTCTGCTGGGATCGGTTGTCGGTTTAGCCATTGTCATTGAAAGACTATGGGTATTCAGAAGAATGCGCCTCAATACATTTGAATTTGTGCAGGAGGTTTTCAGGGATCTGAAGAACGGAGATGTGAAACATGCACTTCAATTATGCGAGAAATATATCGCCCATCCGCTTGCCGCCGTTTTTCGGGTGGGGATTTTGAGATTTAATTTGTCGCCGGATAGGCTCGAAAAGGTGCTCGAGCAGGCGGGCAATAATCAGGTATTGAAAATGGAACGATATCTTGGAGCGCTTGTCGCGGTGGTCAGCATCGAGCCGCTCCTTGGGTTCCTGGGGACGATAACCGGTTTGATACGCGCTTTCATGTCATGGGAGAAGGCCGGCGCGGATGTGACGGTGAGCGTCCTGGCCTCGGGGATGTATGAAGCGATGATTACCACTGCGGCCGGGTTGATTATCGCGATACCGCTCTACCTCTGTTACACCTATTTTGTCAGTCATATTAAATACGTCGCGAATTCTTTGAACAACCACTGTGTCCAATTGGTCGAGATCATCGCTGAAAATCAGGACAGGGCAAAGTCATGAAGATTGCTTCGCGGAGAGGGCATCTGGTGGCTCTGGAATCAGTCGCCATGACCGACATCGTGCTCAACATGTTCATCTTCTTCTTTATTTCCTTCAGCCTCCTCTATACGTTCAATGCCGATCGTGTGCAATCCATAAAGGTGAAATTGCCCGTTGCCGGGAGGGCAGTTGAAACTAAAGAAGCTGCTTCACTGAGTATCACCATAACAAGCACCGGCATTTTATATCTCGGTAAAAACGAAGTGAGCTATGAAGCCCTGGAGGCTGAAATTTCGCGTGGATCGAAAGAAAACCAGGAGATGGACATCACGCTACGCTCGGACAGGAAAACCGAATTTCAGGATGTTGTCCGTGTATTATCCATCATCTCAGGGCACCGTATCCGCAATCTCAATATTGACGTCATCAAAGACAAAAATACCATAGAAGATTGATAGAAGATTGAGTGATTCGAAGATTTGTAATACATAACCCGTCCTAGAACCTTGCTGATATGCTGAGCTCGGGCAGGGTATGGGGCGCAATCACGCTTGTGACGCTATTCTTCGTACTTTTGGGGTTGGGGGCGCCTTATACTGCCAGCCCCACCCGTTGCATGTCTCCAGCTACCTGTCTCGCTCGCGCATACACCCAGCGAGCCGTAAGGACAGGTATTTTGTACGAATCGACTTCTATTCCCGCCACCACCACCAAAATTTGGCCGTGGGATGAGCCCCTCGATCTGTTGTTTAGCCATCTTCTGCTTTCTCGCATAGTTCTTTCGTATATTCACTAAATGGCGGAGTTCACGGTATTCTCCTTGCGGGACACGTATCGGCTTTAAAAGTCCGCCTTTGAGCAGTTCGCATAGCTTCTTAGAGTCAATACGATTAGTCTTCACTTTATCATTACTCGCTCGTGGTATTGAATTTGGTGATATGACAAAGCATTGCTCGCGTTGTTCAGTGAGATAGTCGTGCAATCTATAGCCTGTACAACCAGCTTCATACACATAGAGAATCTTCTTTGAAAAATATTTGTTTTGAATAAACGTATAGAAAGATTCAGGATTTGCTGGCATCTTGTACGATTTCTCAAGATTGTATCTATCTTCTACTGTTAAGGAGTAACTTTTTTTATCGACATCGAGACCGATGAAAAGATCATAACCGAGAGGATTGACTGCTGAAGCGTCCATGGAGGGCCTCCTTTCTATCGGCACCTTATTCTACTAGAGATCTCTTTTTGACACTTTAACATATCCTCTCTTGATTTGCAGGCAGTTGAGATTGCCACGCCTGCCTCGCCTTATCAGCGAGTTTATCCTGAGCGAAGCTGAAGGAGCGTCCTCGCAATGACAACCTTAATGCTGATTTTTTCACAGCTTCCCAGTGAAGCACTAGGGCGACTTCAATCCCACTATTCCCCCCTTTGAAAAAGGGGGTTAGGGTGGATTCATCAGTGCTTCACTAACCGATTACAGTCTTTCTTAGAAACAGGCGCTCTAGAAGAAGCACGATCAAGAGAACTTACTTTTTATTGGTCAATATGATTATTTGATTCGTATCTTCTTTGTTGCGAAGAAGATAGAACTCAAAAAGCAGCCTGTCCCCTTTTAGTTAACCACTGCTGAGGCCTTATCCATCAGGATCACATACTTGGTGGTCGGCGTGAGATCAGAGAGCTTCCTCACCGGCGGTTTCTTGCCCGCCTCTATGGCAGCCGTATAGAAGGTGATCGTCTTCCCCTTCATGGATAATGGAATTTTGACAGCCGGGCGCACCGTTGTTATGAAATTCTTAGTAAATCTCTTCACGTTTTTGTAGAGCGGCGTGATTCCTTTCTTGATCTTACCGTTCAGGTAGAGCGTATAGGGCCCTGCGGGGGTGTCGGCGAGGATATAGAAGTCGAATGGCCGGGTAATATCCTCAGTCAACGCCACGTACAGCGAGAAGGTCTGGCCGGTTGTTAGCGTCCCCGGAACGACGACCAGCGGCGGGATAGGCGTGGCCGTCGGCGTGGGGAATGCCGTGGGAGCCGGAGGCGTAGCCGAAGGTGTCGACGTAGGAGACATTTGGGCTGTCGGTGTCTGAGTGGGCGTGATCGTCGGTGTATCAGTCGGCGTCGGCGTCTCCGTAGGCGTGGACGTTGGAGTAGGAACTTGCATGATGCAGTACAACCCGTTATCAGCAGCGCCGAAGTACACACACATATCACTCCCCAGCGCGGGAGAGGAACGTACATACTCAACAGTCGAATAACTCCATCTCTGCGTCCCGTTGTAATCGAGGGCGTACAGCCTATTGTCACCAGAACCGAAGTACACCCACCCGTCACTCCCCAGCGCGGGAGAGGAATAAATAAGCAAACCAGTCGAATAGCTCCATTTGAGCGCACCATTGGGATTGATGGCGTACAACCTATCGTCATAAGAACCGATATATACCGTCCCGGTCCCACTCTCCAGCGCGGGAGAGGATTCTATATACAAACCAGTCAAATAACTCCAGTTGAGCGCACCATTGGAATTGAGGGCGTACAGCCTATTGTCATGAGAACCGATATAACCGTCCCGGTCCCGCTCTCCAGCGCGGGAGAGCAATAAGATACCATTGCACCGGTCAGATAGCTCCAGTTCTGCGTGCCGTTGGAATTGAGGGCGTACAGTCTATTGGCATTAGAGCCGAAGTACACACTCATATCACTCCCCAGCGCGGGAGAGGAACATACTTGAGCGTCAGCCAAATAGCTCCAGTTGAGCACGCCGTCGGAATTGAGGGCATACAGGTTCTGAGGAGACGAATAAGTACCGAAATATACCCTCCCGCCATTCCCCATCACGGGATAGTCAACTACAGATCCACCCCTATAGCTCCAGTCGAGCGCGCCGTTTGAACCGAGGGCGTATAGTCCGCCATCTGCAGAGCCGAAGTACACCCTCTCGTCACCCCCCAGCAGAGAGGACATTACAGTTCCACCAGTCAAATAGCTCCAATTGAACGCGCCGTTTGAATTGAGGGCGTACTGTCTAAAATCTGCAGAGCCGAAGTACACCCTCCCTTCATCCCCCAGCACGGGAGAGAAATCCGCACTGCCTGAAGTCAGATAGCTCCATGAGAGCGCCGGCTCTGACGGCCCCGCATAAGGACTCATTCCCGTATGCATCGCATCATGACGAAACATCGGCCATGGCAAGTTGGAATCAGGCTGAGCGTAGATGGAGGTATTGTCCGCAGCGAAGAACCCCCCAGTAAAGCATACCGTGAGGATGGCAGATAACAAACCCCCTGATTTTTTCTGTCTCATTGTGCTATCCTCTCCTGTTTTGCACAGCATCTTCCCCCCTCAGAGGAATGCGCGTCGGTCTAACTATGCATATTCAGGACATCGTCGCTAACGTAATTGTAGATCCTTTTCCTATTTCTGTCAATTAAAATCAACTGCCCAAAGTAATGGGACAGTTATGGGGGGCGCTAATTCACTCCACTCAGTGTTTTCATCCACGGATTGACACGCCTGCGTGCCAAAACGCACTCCGGTGTGCAGGCACGGATTTACACTGATAACCCGTTTATTACTGAGAGCAGGAAATGTTTGACACGTCATTGCGAGAACACCGAGTCCCGCTAAGCGGGACGAGGCGGACGTGGCAATCTCAACTCTATGGG
>JAPLCX010000091.1 GCA_026392035.1 Candidatus Auribacterota bacterium
TGGAATTTGCCCGAGCAACCGCCTCCGCGCATTTATACACGGCGGGAAGGTCACGTAAAAAATGTGTTGGAGACTCGAAGCTAAAATGCCCTCCTTTCCTATGAAAGCTGGGCTTCTATGCCAAAATCTGCGAAAGTCGGGCTAATTTAGAAGGGTGTAGAAGTTTGCACGTGTCGATTCATGACCCCTTTACCAGTTGTGTATTGGTACTTGCAAACAAATGGATTATCTGCTATGCTTTTTTCAGAAAATAAGGAGGGTCTGTGAGATGAGCGCAAGATGGTTTTGCAGTCTTGCCCTAGTTGCCGCGCTGGTGCTTTACTGTGTGGCTGCGCCCGCAGAGACGCCTGTCCCGAAAAAGCAAGGGCTGCATCTCTCCATTCAAAAGGCAACGGTTGACGCGGGCTCCCCTGTTGACCTTCATTGGGAAATTGTGCCGGACGGGCAGAGCTCCGTCTCGATAATTCTCGGCCTCATCCGCCCCGATGGCGGCATCCAGTACTACAAGGGCCCGGGGAAAGGATTTGCTGTTTTCGAGACCATCGAATCAGCCAAACGCATCGTGAGCGACTTCCCGTTCAATACCGCGATGAGCGCCGTCCTGAGCGTGACGATCCCTGCTGAGTGGCCCAAGGGAACGTACCAGTTCATCGCGGCGGTGATGAATGGCAAGACAGTTATCGAAATAGACTACGGCAACTCCTTTACCGTCCGATAAAAAAGGGCAGCAGTCTCCCGACTACCGCCCTCTCTTTTTCTCTACTTTCTTACCCTTTTCACTTATCACTAATCACTTTTCACTGCAGTACTGGTGGGCAGGGAAGGATTCGAACCTTCGAAGGCAAAGCCAGCAGATTTACAGTCTGCCCCCTTTGGCCGCTTGGGTACCTGCCCTATGAAGCAGGGTGAAGGGAGAAGGAATAAGCGATACGGGTCAACGTTAAAGAGTTTTCCCTAATCCCTTCTCTCTTCCCCCTTCTCCCTGCAGTACTGGAGCCGATGATCGGAGTCGAACCGATAACCTGCTGATTACAAATCAGCTGCTCTGCCAGTTGAGCTACATCGGCCTGTTACACAGCGCTATTTTACCACAGCTCTCTGTGAACAATCAATCCGGCAAAGAGCTCCAAATCGCCCGTGAGTCCTATGGCCCCGGATTCTTACCGAATATTCATATCGAACAAAAACGGTCGGCACGCGTATATCAACCCCTTACACGGCAGCTACAGCTTTGCTACTCAGTTGGCGGCTCGTCGGGCCGTTATGCTTCTTGATCACAGGTCCCCCTCTCGCGTCACTTCGCTGGTTGTATATCTATTCCATTTTACCTAATCATTGAGGTTTTTTGTGTCTATCGGCTTAAGCCATATTTTAGGCAACAATGGTATTGACAATAAACAGCGCCATGGTATACTTTGTATAGATTAGGATACTTGTTATACAATTCATACTAAGGGGCGTATTGAATGAGGGTAGGTTCTACTCCAGGAAAGGAGGGAGAGATGAGAGAACAACCTATTATTTATGGCACGGCGGTAGTGGGAACAAAGGGGCAAATCGTTATTCCTGCGGAAGCAAGAAAAAGAATGGGTATTAAACCGGGTGACAAATTAGTTGTTATTCCCGGGCCCCCATTCCACAAACGGATAATCAGTCTTATCCCCGAAGACGAATTTGCCAAACTTCTGAGCATGCTCTCGAATCAGCTGATGGCAATAAAGAGGAAACAATTCTCAGGTAGAAAAAAGAGTTGAACCAGCAGTGTTCCTTGAGCATGTAAAACGTGGGGCTGCGTCTGCATTTTTAGGGGTTCCCGGATTCGGCTTCAGTCTATTAAAAATACCCTTGATTATGTGGGCGACATCAAAGGGCGTGATGAGGCAGTAGTGTATCCCTAGGTAAGCGGCAAGATTATTGAGAAATGCGCAGAGGAAGGACGCAACGTCAAGAAAGGGGACTGGGAAGGAGCACAAAGGAAAACTTGCCGAAGAGCACGGAGACGGGGAAGAAGTCATTTATACCGCAACCACCTAAGGCAAAATAATCTGGACAAGAAAATACTCTTTATCAGGGAAAGGCAGCATGATTGAGTTGAAAAACGTATCCAAGACATACCAGATGGGGAGGGTGAGCGTCCACGCCCTCGTGGACATCTCGCTGAAAATTGAGGAGGGTGAGTATGTGGCGATCATAGGGCCCTCCGGCTCGGGGAAATCAACGCTCCTCCATGTCATAGGCTGCCTGGACAGGCCCGACGCAGGTTCCTATCGGATTGGTGGGCGCGAGCTCACCAAACTTACGGATGACCAGCTCGCGGTGCTCCGGAACAGGACGATTGGTTTTGTCTTTCAGCAGTTCCACCTCCTGCCATACGCCAACGCTTTGGAAAATGTCGAACTCCCTTTGATCTACGCCGGCCAGCGCCACCTGAAGGAAAGAGCATGCACCAGATTGGGTGAGGTCGGCCTCTCGGAGCGGGCTGCTCATCGGCCTATGGAAATGTCCGGGGGAGAGCAGCAGAGGGTGGCCATCGCACGCTCTTTGGTGAACGAACCGCCCATCATACTCGCGGATGAGCCGACGGGGAATCTCGACAGCAAGAGCGAGCAGGAGATCATTGCGATACTCGATAGTCTGAATAGGCAGGGGAAGACGATCGTCATGGTGACGCACGAGCCGGAGATCGCACGGCGCGCCAGGAGGACCATCTCCATGCGGGACGGGCGGATCATCTCGGACGAGCGGAGGGTCCCCGAGGGTAGCGAGTCGAAGACGTCACAACCGGCGGGGCAATTTCAGAATCTTATGGCGAGTGCTCATGCAAGCGTGGGGAAGGCGGAATTCGGCGACCATATACGCCAGGCGCTTCGCGCGATAAGCACGCACAAGATGCGCTCATCGCTCTCCATGCTCGGCATCCTCATCGGAGTGGGCGCGGTTATCGCGATGCTCGCTTTGGGGAGAGGAGCGAAGCAATCGATCGAGCAGAGCCTTGCATCGATGGGATCCAATCTCCTCATGGTGAGAGGTGGATCGCACCGGCTCCATGGAGTGGCCCTCGAGACCGGCGCCGTAACCCGGCTCACGTTCAAGGACGTTGAGTCCATCGCACGCCTTCCCAACATCAGCGGGGTCGCCGCCTCTGTCTCCGGACGCGGACAGGTTGTCTATGGTAACAAGAACTGGAACACGCAGGTCGAGGGCACCGGCACCGAGTACGAGCAGGTCAGGTCTGCCAGCCCCACAATGGGCAGGTTCTTTACACAGGAAGAACTCAGAAAGCGCGAGAAGATGGCCCTCCTGGGCACCACGGTTGTTAGGCAGCTCTTCGGGGACGTTTCTCCGGTGGGGGCGACGATCAAGATCAACCGGGTGAACTTCCAGGTGATCGGCGTCCTGGCGGAGAAGGGGGCGGCCGGTCCCATGGACCAGGACGACACGATACTTATCCCGATCACGACGGCCATGTACCGCCTCCTCGGGAAAGATTATCTCGACTCGATCTATGCGGAGGTGGCTGACACGTTGCGGATGGACGATTCCGAAAAAGAGGTCAAGGATATCATCATCATGAATCATCGCCTCCCGAAAGATAACCAGGACTCTTTCGAGATAAGAAACATGGCAGATATTAAGAACGCCCTCGAGACTACCACCCAGACGATGACATGGCTCCTCGGCTCCATTGCGGCGATCTCGCTCCTCGTGGGAGGGATCGGGATCATGAACATCATGCTCGTCTCTGTCACAGAGAGGACCAGGGAGATAGGTCTCCGCAAGGCGATTGGGGCGCGCGGAGTTGACATCATGATCCAGTTCCTCATCGAGTCGGCGGTGATGACGTTAAGCGGAGGACTCGCGGGAATCGCGCTGGGTGTCGGCGCGGCAGCCCTCATGGCGAATCTAGCGGGCTGGGCGGTGCGCGTCTCTGCGTTCTCGATAGTGCTCGCGGCGTCGTTCTCGATTGCGGTGGGGGTCCTCTTCGGGCTCTGGCCCGCCAAGAACGCTGCTGCCCTTAACCCTATCGAAGCGCTCAGGTACGAATAACCCATAACAAATTGTTTGACGGGCAGGTTGTGATAAAAACCATAAAAAGCCTGAATCAGCCGACTTCAGATGGCTTCCAATAATGGAGGAAACATGCGATTCATATTGTGCTTCACATCATGCGTGCTATGCCTGTCAGGGAGTGTGATCCCCGCTGCGGCCCAAAGCAGAGTGATCCTACCAGCGAACAAGGCCTTTACGGATACGGGGGTTGATCTCAACACGGACGAGCCGTTCAGGATCACCGCCTCAGGCGAAATTGAAATCACGGGCCCGTCGTACATGGGACGAGACGGCTTCGACTGGCGCGTCGGCCCGATGGGGTCGTACCGGCATCGGAAGACCGACCATGACAAGGTGTTCCCTCTCCCCTCGGCGGATAAGGGCCCTGCACCAGGCTACTGCCTCATTGGAAAGATAGGGGACGACGGCACACCGTTCTTTGTGGGTAAGGATCACTACAGCGATGCACATACCGCGGGGAGGCTCTATCTCGGGATAAACGATTTTGATCTGACCGACAATACAGGGAGCTTTGTTGCGAATATTGCGGTGGGCGATGAGGCGGCTCCCCCCGAGGAGAGGCCGGATAACGTTGTCTATACGGCGGCAGAGATGCCGGCGGGCCTGCCGGTTCCCGACGCCCGTGTGGTTCTCCTCTACGTGGACGGCCTGCGCTACGACGTGTTACGCGATATGGCGATGGGCGGATATCTTCCCGCAATCAAGGAGCTCTTCTTCGACGGAGGCACTGACTTTGTCAATGCGTTTACAGTGTTTCCATCAAGCACTCTGGCAAGCAATGCGACACTCTATACAGGAGTTTTTAATAATCGGTCGGGGATCAAGGGAAACAACTGGTTCGACAGGAAGAGGAGGAAGGCCGACACATATCTAGAACCGTTCGGACCTCCCATAGCAACAGATGAACTCAGGCCGGCCGGTTTGCGACACTTGGGTATAATCATGGAAAAGGCCGCGCTATTTCCATTCCCCGGCGCCCGCAGCCGGTACGAAGATAAGAGAAGCAATGATGTCCTGCTCCTTGCGGATTACCTGCGCGACCAGGGATTGAACTATTCAAGCACGTCGCAACCGATCCTCTCTTCTTCGCCCCCGAACCGTTACGAGGTGGACGCCTCTACGGTGATACCGCCTTTTTATTTTCACCGGGCAAAGGATTACGGCGATGAGATCAATGCCCGGTTCGGCGACGACCTTGTGCTCAGGCCCGACGCCAAGATAATGAACTTCTGGTTCCCCAACGTAGACACGACTTGCCACGATTCTCCCCGCGCGCAGTTCGGGGCAGCGAGGGTAGCCCTGGCGAACCTGGACTCGCGCATCGGAGCTATCAAGGATAAGCTCATTAAGAAGAAGGTATGGGATCGCACCTACCTATTTTTATTTGCCGACCATGGCACAATGGGCGGGAAGGGCAGCATTCTTCAGAAGGTCGATCTGGGGAAGGGTTTCTTTTACAAGTCGATCGCCGATGCCGATAATGACCATCTGCTGGACCCCGGATCGGGTATGGGGTGCAATATCAGATGGTACGACGACTACTATACGCGGAAGGGGAGGAAAAAGAACGGCTTTGTATTCGTAGATTACGGCGAAGGAGAGGCTCGCGTCTATCTCCCCTATGGCGATGTGGACTCCGGCGAATGGCTCCGCCGCAACACCCTATATGATCTCACGCAGTACGCGGTCGCGCCCGGCTACGCTCCGGTGAATCTCGTAGAGCGCCTGCTGGCGTTGGACATGGGAGATAAGAATCTATTCCCGGAAAAGGTTCCGGGGCATCCGGTCGCCCAGGTTCTGGTGAAGCTGGATAATAACCGCGTCGCGGTATTCGGCCAGGAAGGGACCCAGGCGATAATTGAGCGGAGGGCGGAGGGGAACTGGAAGTTTTTATATAGATATATTCCCGCCAGGGGGATCCGGTGCGGCTCTGATGGCAAAATTTCTTTTGAGGAAACGGCGGATGCAGATCCTCTCGGATATATCAAAGCCGGGATTTCACCCGACCTGCTAAGGGAATATCATACGGAGCACGAATGGCTGGACGGAAGCAAATACCTTCTTTACCCGGATGCGATAGTGGTAATCGCGAATCAAATGTTCTGGGACGGTATACTGGCGCAGAGGGAGCAGAGATTCTCTCCCGATATGATGCTTTGCGCGGCTAACGGCTGGTCTTTCGAGAGATCCGAAGAGCCTTCAGGCGGACATGGATACTTGCTCTATCCTTCGATGCGCATCCCGCTCCTTGTGGCGGGGCCAAACGTGAGGAAGGGAATTATGATCAGTGACGGCGCCAGGTCGGCTGATCTCGCGCCCACAGTGCTCTCTCTTCTGCGTATCCCGTATAACAGCGAGCGGCTTGACGGCAAGGCCCTGCGCGGCTTTCTGAAATGCGAAGGTGAGGCGGATCGTCCCGGCGGCGGAGGTTCTGCGAGTGCGCTCCTGGCCAGGCTCCCGTATAAAGAGGAGGAGCTTGAGCCGGGTGATCTGGTTGCTGAGTATGAGAAACGCAAGGAGGCGAAGAAGCCCGAGTCGCTCGTCGCCGACCTGCGATACCAGGGGCACAACCTCGAAAAGCCGACTGATATACACGTCATAGCGGGAGAGATATTCGGCCTCTTCAACAGGGAGGCGCTCGTTGATCTCGACAACCTGTTCGACTTAGCCTATCCCGGGAACAAGAAAAAACCCATAGAAACAGGCCTGGCCAAGCTCACCGAGGGGTACGACAAGCTTCCGGACAGTTATCCGAAGGAGCGCTGCCGGGAGCTCATGCATGCCCTCCAGATAAAGGAGCTCACATACGGTGACGCGCCGGCGATCATCCTTATGAGCCCCACCGGAGCCGCCGGGCGGGGAGCGGCCTTCAGGGTGACTCTGCTGCTCGAATGGATCGAGCATATCTTCTCCGACATGGACCGCGCGATGCTCTACCCGATCAGGGATAAAAATATTCGCGTGGTGAGCAACGTCAATTATCTGCTCGCGGGGGTACGGATTACCGTCGATAAGGTGTCGTGGGGTCTCACGCATTACGTGGGGAAGGCGCTCTACGACGGGATCTACCATATAGAGAAGGCTGATGAAAAAGTGGTGCGCGCGGTGAAGAATCAGCAGTAGGAACGATGCTCGACGTAGCTTCCCCCTAGTCCTTTGCACAATTTTGCGCGGCCGTATACCCCGAGAGCGTCTCCTCGATCCGCTCGAATCGGTAGTAACCGGCAGATTCTGCATCGCCCGTCTATGGGCTCCCGTATTGACAGCGATCCTGATAATATGGGGGGGGTTAAAATTAGTGAAGGGGCGCTTGAAGGCTGTAGAAAAAGATTCGCCGAGGTGAAGCTCCGGGGCACGAGATCGAGGGGCCCATGGCGATCATGATCCTGGGGGGACTTATAGCCTCCACCGCCCTCAACCTCATGGTGATGCACACGCTCGCGTCATTTCTCTCCCGTAGTGTATCAGTGTAGGGATGTTATTCCGAATTGATGCACCCCCGTCGGGGAATGCCATACTGCCCTGGCAGAACGTTTCCCATCGCCCCGCAGAAGAATCAGAAGAAGAGATGGTGAAATTTGATTTAAACGGTGTGTTTGTTGAGCACATTGCTAAATTGGTGAGCGATTTTACCGGAACAAACTTTATCGTCAGTGAGAAGGCCAGGGGAACCAGAATTACGATTATGTCTCCCAAGTTATCACGGGGAGCATTAAATATCTGACATGTCATCGCGAGGAGCGTAGCGACGAAGCAATCTCAACCCTTTGGGCAGCAGGAGATTGCTTCTCCCGCCAAGGCGGGATCTCAATGACCATGGCAAAAAATGTAAAGAATAATGTGCTCCCATTAGTAATTCCCATAAGCCAGTTGCTCAAAACTTTTGAATCGGCGCTTGATGCGAACGGCTTAGCCATGGTGCCGGATGGTGAGATCATGAAGATTGTCCCAAAAGAAACAGCTCCTTAGATTGTGTGGTTGTCATTCAATTCCCCAGCACCGCATTGTTCTCCAGCCACTGCGCGGAGCCATCCCTCGCCTGCCGCGTCCTAAATAATGTTTCATTCACTCTTCACAATTTTGTTACAATCAACTCTTCACAGGCCTTCTGGCGAGGATACAGACCTCTTCTATCTGCAAAGGCAAAATCCCTCCGCCACGACGCGACAGGCCTTTTAAGAATCTGATACGAATTTGACGGAGGAGCGGGCGCATTGAAATCACTGTTCAG
Source organism: Candidatus Auribacterota bacterium (assembly GCA_026392035.1). Classification (NCBI taxonomy): domain Bacteria; kingdom Pseudomonadati; phylum Candidatus Auribacterota; species Candidatus Auribacterota bacterium. Next base: position 8,303 of record JAPLCX010000091.1, read on the forward strand.
GAAAATAGTGGATGCCGTGACGGGGCGGGCAAAGTCAGCGGAGTACAAACACCCCTACGTGAGAGCGTCTCGGGTGGAGAAGGAGAGGATCACCCAGGCGGTAACGCCTCCGCGTGTTCCGCAGGAACAGCAACATCGCGGTAACTCACCCTCCAGAGAGAGAAATGCGCGACCACGTTCATACCCCCAAGGGAGGGATCAGCGGGGCAGGGGGCCCAGACGGCATCCTCCTCATCCCCACCCGCGCCCCGGCGGCGGGCGCCAGGGCCAGGCATCTCCCCGCCAGGCTATTCAGCCAGCTGCGCAGCAACCGACCCCGCAGCCCGCTCGCCAGCCTGTCCAGCAACCTGTCCCTGCCTATTCGGCAGGCAGGCAGCCAAGCATTAGCTCAGACCGAAGCCCTGGCCAAGGAGGGCCTGTCCTCCGCCCGACTCCTACCGGGAGGCAGGGACGAGCAGGAAGCTTGAGCGCGGGCGGGCGGCCTCACCATAGAAAGGCTATCCCGCCGCTGCCGCCTCTCATCCCTGTTCCGCCCGCAATGGGGAAGACCCGTTTCACCGACATGGACATCGCAAGGGAGGTTCTCTGCGGCATCCAGGATCTGCAATTTGAGTACTGCACGCCTATCCAGCAGCTGTGCCTGCCGCACCTTCTTGCCGGCAAAGACGTCACGGGGAAAGCGCAGACCGGCACGGGGAAAACCGCCGCCTTTCTCGCCTCCGCACTCACCCATATCCTGCGCCGGCCGCTCACGATGCGCACGCCGGGTTTCTGCCGCGTCCTGGTCCTCGCGCCGACGCGGGAGCTGGCCATCCAGATTTACAAGGACGCGGAGGCGATCAGCAAGTATTGCGGGCTCAACCACCTCGTCCTGTTCGGCGGGATGGGATACGTGGAACAGCGGAATGCCTTGAAGAGGCCCATCGACATCCTCGTGGGCACGCCGGGCCGCATCATCGATTACTCACGCAGCGGGCACCTCCAATTATCGCAGACGGAGATACTGGTCATCGACGAGGCCGACCGGATGCTCGATATGGGATTCATCCCCGACGTCCGGCGCATCGTGTCAAAGCTCCCGCCCGCGGGGAAACGGCAGACGATGTTTTTCAGCGCCACCCTCACCCCGAATATTGTGCGGCTCGTGGAGCGCTGGCTCGTGAATCCGGTGACGGTTGAATCGGAGCCCGAGCAGTTGGTGACCGGGCTCATCGACCAGCGGTTCTATTCTGTCGCCGCTGACGAGAAGTTCGCGCTGCTCTGCTGGCTCCTCGGTCACGACGAGGCGAGCAGGATCCTGGTCTTCTGCAATCGAAGGGATGGCTGCCTGAGGATCGCCAGGCGTCTCACGCAGTACAGGATCCACTGCGGCCTGCTCACCGGCGACGTCCCCCAGGAAAAACGCCTGCGGATACTCGAACGGTTCCGCGACGGCGACACCCCCGTTCTTGTCGCAACCGATGTCGCGGCGCGCGGAATTCATGTGGAGTCCGTGAGCCACGTGGTGAACTACGATATGCCCCAGGATCCAGAGGATTATGTGCACCGGATCGGCCGCACCGGCAGGGCCGGTGAGAAGGGGAAATCAGTGGCATTCGTGGACGAGTACGGCGCCTTTGTGATTCCCGCCCTCGAGAAGCTCCTCGGGAGTAAGATCACATGCATCCCCGTGACGGAAGATATGGTGCGGCTCCCGTCCCCGCCGCCCGCACCGCCGGGGACGGGGCGCGGGCACGGCGACCGGCATGGCGCGATGCACAGGCATCACGGGCACGGCCCTGATCATCAGCCCCCGGCGGCCCAGGTGCGGGAACAGCCCCCGCCCGCGAAGCCCGATCCCCAGACTGATAGTCACGTTCTGTCAGTGCCGGAGATTCCGATACCGACGCCGACTGCGAAGCCCGATCCCCGGGTTGAAAAACAGGAGCGCGCACCTGAAAGCCCCGGACACGCGATTGAAACCCACGAGCGCGCCGGCGGAGGAAATCCTCCCAGTAATGTCGGTCCCGATGGTCTGTAATTATACGTAACCCGCACATCGTGTAATGAATCCTTTTTTGTTCACCAAAGGCCGGTTGCCAGAATCATCCATATCCGATAGACATCTGCATATACCTCCTACATCCTGAGCCATCCGCCTTGACTGAGAGAATTTTTTGTATTGCCAGTCTCCACCATTATGTCCACCTACGAGGTGGAATAGATCCCTATTGTAACCGTAGCGCACCCTTCAGGGTGTCCTAGTCAAGATGCGCTCCCGGAGCGCCTTTTTTGCACACAGCGTGAAAATATATGGAATAAAATGCCGGCCCACTTCGTCTTATAAGGTGAAGCAACAAAGGGCGCCATCTGATCAGTGAGGGCGCGCTCAACCGGAAGGGAGGGATTGGAAATGAGCTGGGATGAGGACGCCGCACGGAAGGCCGTGAAAGAATTCCATGCGCTCTTGGCGAAACTTGAGACGGAACATCCTGAGTGCATCAGGCAGCTGCGGGAGACATGGAAGAAGCAGTACCTGCACTGCGGGCACAAGAGGCTGGGGCGAATTGTATTGGGATATTCCCCCGAGGAGGCATGCAAAGGCCGCGCCGGAGCCGAATAGCCCCAACATAAGAATGGTAAGACCTCGGAAGGTGTGAAAAAATCGTAATGGGTCACTTATGGGGGGCGCTAATTCACTCCACTCAGTGTTTTCATCCACGGATTGACACGGATTTACACTGATAACCCGTTTATTACTGAGAGCAGGAAATGTTTGACACGTCATTGCGAGGAGCGCAGCGACGAAGCAATCTCAACTCATTGAGGGGCAACAGATTGCTTCTCCCGCTTAGCGGGATCGCAATGACAATTTCTCATATCAGTGTACACGCGCTGAAAATACGATTTTTTCACACCTTCTCGGTTATGAGGAGGGTGTTGTAGTATCTATCACTCCTGCGGCCTGCCCGCCACTGCAAGCAGGGCCTTGTAGTCGGGAAGCAGGAGTCCAAATCTCACTCGGGACTCGCGCTCCCCGATTTCTCGAGGACAAGTTTTGCTGGAGTGAGAAGGACACCCCAGGCCCCATGAGACTGATAGGATACTCAAAATGCCCGATCCTTCTAATCTAGTAGACGGAGAGATATCATATGATGTCGCGTAACTGCTCAGGAGCCAGAATTCAGGAGTCAGGAGTTAGAATGAGGACGCCAGCGGCGACATTTGAGGACTTGGGCTACGGCGATGTTTCCGAGTTACTAATGGAAGCACATTATTCTTTACACTTTTTGCCATGGTCATTGCGATCCCGCCTTGGCGGGAGAAGCAATCTCCTGCTGCCCAAAGAGTTGAGATTGCTTCGTCGCTACGCTCCTCGCAATGACATGTCAGATATTTAATGCTCCCCGTGATAATGCAGTTACTCGAAGAGGTCAGCAAGCTCCTGGAAGCTTATTCGCGATCCATTCTGGATTCTGGCTCCTGACTTCTGACTACCTGAGTAGTTACCGATTTTCACTGCTTCAATCCAGTGCCCGCATGCCACAATTTAGAGCAGCGATACGGCAGGAGACGCGGAACCTCACGCAGGTGCTTTTAGTGAATGATTATAATGCCTTGCGATAACGTATGTTGTGACTGAATTGGTTTTTACGGGTATCAGGGCAGTAATGGCACGCCTTATGCTCTATTTTATAAATGAGTTGAAAAGGAGGTGTGCAATGAGAAAGCTTTTGATTGTGGTTCTGGGCCTCGGACTCCTGCTCGGCGCCGGGACAACTTTCGCGGGAGGCCCGAGGCACGGCGGGGGCGGGTATCGCGGAGGTTGGGGCGGCTATCATGGCAGATGGGGAGGTTATCACGACGGCTGGCGCGGCTATCACGGTGGCTGGGGCGGACATCACGGCTACTGGGGTGGTGGCTGGGATGGTTATTATGGCGGGCAGGGATGGTACGGCCGTGGGTGGCAGGCCCCCTATATTGTCAATTCGGCTCTCAATGCAGGCCTGGCAGCATACGCTATTCATGAAGTCTCTCAGAACTGGGATGGAGGTTACTATGGCGGGTATGCCTATCCGGGCTATTATTCCGCTCCGGCATATTCTTATCCATCATACTACTCACCCCCCTGCTATGCGCCGTCGGTCAGTTACGAGCCAGTGGGCAGCCAGATTGTCACAGAGACTGTTACTGTTGTTGAATGAACATGCTGTAGAGAAGTCTGGGACGGTGAATTCGAGACCTTCATATCCACCTACGAGGTGGAATGGGTTCTTTTCTCTTGCGCGCTGACGGCATTTGCACTATGTTAAGTAATCTGTCACCCACAACCCTTGCACATAGCTAATGTCTAGAATTGTAGTCATAGACCTCCTCTTTAACTGGCCGCCGGACGGCGGGGCCCGTGTCGATCTCAAGGAGGTCATGTCGCGGCTCAGCCAAAGCCATTCCGTAACGCTCCTCGTGCCGGATTTTCAGGATTACTTTCCCAGGGGGAGGATCATCGGAGATTTCCCTTTCGAAATAATCAAACTTCACTTCACGAAAGCGACATTTAACGCGCTGAATCTGCCGCGCGTTTTCAGGAAGGCGATACAGAAGATCAAGCCCCATAAGCTATTTATTGCTGACGGCTGGTATCTCAAGTTTCCCCTCGCTGCCGCGCTCAAGGAATACCGTCCCATCCTGCGCTTCTATGCCTATGAGGGCCTCTGCATCAAAGACTACGGCACGCAGTTCCGCGATGGGAAAATCTGCCCGAAGAATTATCTGCGCGACACACGCGAGTGCACCCTGTGCGCGATGAAGAATCACCGCTTCCGCCCCCTGAACATGTTCTCGCATGAGTTTCTCGCCTCGCTCGCCTTCACGCCGCTCTACAGGAGATGGGTCGAGCGGGCGATCCGCTCGGCATCCACCCTAGTCGTCTATAATAGGTTCATGCAGGAAACGCTCTCGCCGTATCATCGGGATGTGCGCGTGATCCCTTCCGGCGTCGATGTCGCCGCGCTCCAAAACGTTCCCGGGCATCGCCCGGGAGGCGTACCGACGATCCTCATGACAAGCCGGATGGGTGACGAAGGAAAAGGGTTCTACGTGCTGCGCGAGGCTGTGAGGATACTCACGCAGAAGGGGCTGAATTTCAAAGTCATCATCCCGACCTATAGCCGTAGCGAACCAGTAGATGATGCGATAGAATACCTCCCATGGCACTCACAGGAGGAACTTCCGGCACTCTACGCCATGGCCGACATCTGTGTGGTGCCTTCCGTGTGGCGCGAGCCGTTCGGCATCGCCGCGGTTGAGGCAATGGCCGCAGGGAAACCGGTGGTGGCCTCGCGGGTGGGGGGACTTGAGGATATCATTGAGGACGGCGTGACGGGCTTCCTGGTCGAACCCGGCAATGTGCGGGCGTTGACCGAAAGGCTCATCACCCTGATAGACGATGCGTCTCTCCGTACAAGGATGGGGGATGCTGCAAAGCAAAAAGCAAGGTGCCACTATGATTGGGGGCGCATCATCACCATGTACGATTTCCTTACTGAAAGCAGGATGTGAAAGACTCGCCCGAGAACGATGAATAGCTATAGTCAACCACAGAGAGCATGGGAATCATTTGTCGGCTCACGGGTGTGCATGTTCATGTCCTTCCTCATCATCGTCTTCCTGACCAAATACCCAACTTTGGATTTCCCCTTCCTCGGGGATGATGCTAAATTCTGGAACATACCAAAAGCGTTCTGGGTAGCGCAGCACGGATTCTACCCGATACCTTGGAAAGGACTCCCTCGCGAGCTAGACATTGATCATCCCCATCACCCTTGGATGGATAAAGAAATACGCGGTGCAGACCATCCCCCTCTCAATTATGAGCTCCTCGCTGTCCTCTATGCAATTTTTGGATGCTCGCATCGAGCGTTCCATGGCGCATTCCTGTTCCTGGGCGCACTCACACTTTACTTCACCTATCTTCTCGGCAAGAAGATGTTTGATTCGAATACAGGCCTCTTTGCAGCCTTGATGCTGTTCTTCTCTCCTCTCTTTTTTGCACAAATCCCGGAGCTCAACGATGACGTCCCGACCATGCTCTTCTCGGTCATTACCGCATACGCATACATTACCGGAAGTCTCTGTGGGTACCTCGTGGCGGGCACATGTCTGACACTCTCGAAAGAATCCGGTCTCATAGTGATTCTGGTTATACTGATTCACGCGGCAATGAAGGAAAATGGTTGGAGAATGCTTATTCATAGAAAAGTAAAGAAACTCATCTGCGAGCGGAGATTATATGTATATGTAATCCCCCTCATTATTTTCCTCGGATGGATGATATGGCATTTTTGCGAAAAGGGATGGGCCCTCTATATTGCACGGCATTACCCCGCGAATTTGTGTGAATATCTGAATGATCTCAGACACGTCGCTCACTTTGTCTTTCTCTCTCAAGGCCGTTTTCTTTTCATCCCGGGCTTCATATTCCTTCTGGCTGCCAGCCGTGCGAGACTATCCAAAACACAGCGGCAAACAATATGGCTCCTTGCCGGTTTTGTGACCGCCTTCACAGCCTTTTATGCGTCGTTTGATGTGTTTTACCATATGCGCTACTACCTCGTTCTCTTCCCGTTCTTTTACGTCGTAGGAGCATTATCGATCCGTCTCCTATTTAAAAAATGGGCGCTTGCTGCAAGTTCCGTCCTGGCCATATGTGTCATTTTTTCATCGTACTGGCACCTCAATCCGGAAATGGAGGAGGCAAACATATGCTATCATGATGTGCTAATGGTTAAAAGGGCTGTGTCAGATTATTTGCAGGACAGGTTTCCGGGAAGGCGGATATGGGTCGAGGAGTTCTACTACCTTGATTTAGCGTACCCATACGTAGGGTATGTGAAGGAGTCCCTTAATGTTCTGCTTATCCCACCGAAGGGGACGGAATTTCACTACCAACCAAGTGATTTGTTATTGGAAAGTTTATCCCCGGGATGGTTGTATGAATTGAACGATCTACATGGGCGGATTGCTTTGCTGCCTAAGAGACTTGTGACGAGATTTCAAATAGGGCGCGAATATACCAATATCTATCTGTTGCAATAGAGGTATGGAACAAGAAAGGCATTGCTCGCCACTTCGCCGATGGCATGGTAGTCTGCCGAACCATTACTATTGTAGGATATGAAAAGCCTTATTGGTAATCCACCCTGGAGGAAAGGCAATCGCCTCGGCGTGCGGGCCGGTTCGCGATGGCCGTTCACCATGGAGGTCCCCGACGGAAGCCGCATCCCGCCCTATGTGCCATTCCCATTCTTCCTTGCCTATGCCGCGGCAGTTCTCGAGCGCGAGCGCATTCCGGTCATGCTCATTGATGGGATCGCTGATGGATTGACGGAGGAGGAATACATCGCGAAAGTTGTCGCGTTCAACCCTGACCTCGTCCTCCACGAAACATCCACCGCTTCTATTGATATCGATCTGCGCATCGCAAAGAAGATCAAAGAATCTACATGCGCGCGGATCGCACTGACCGGCCCCCATGTCAGCGTCCTCAAGGAACACATCCTCAAGGAAAATGCATTCGTGGACTTTATCCTCGCTGGCGAATACGAACTCACGCTCCTCGATCTGTCCGAACATCTGATGAACGCAAGGCCGCTCGAAGAGGTCAAAGGCCTCTCCTTCAGGAAGCCCGACGGGACGATTCAGACCAGCCCGCGCAGGCCCTCGATCAAGGGCCTTGACAGTCTTCCCTGGCCGGCACGTCACTTCCTGCCGATGGAGAACTACAGGGACGCCTTCTGCGACATGCCGCACCCGATGCTCCAGATGTGGGCGAGCCGCGGCTGCCCGTACCGCTGCGTCTTCTGTCTGTGGCCCGACGTGATGTACGGCGACCACGAGTATCGCATTCGCGATCCCGGGGACGTGGTGGACGAGGTCGAATATTGCCAGAAAAAATACGGATTTAAATCCTTCTATTTCGATGACGATACTTTCAACCTCGGCAAGGCCCGAATCATCACGCTCTGCCGCGAAATAAAAAAACGGAACCTCGGCATTCCATGGGCGGCGATGTGCCGGGCGGACGCAATCGATGAGGAGATACTCCGCGAGATGAAGGACTCCGGTCTCATCGCCGTCAAATATGGGATCGAATCAGCCAGCCAGAAGATCGTCAACGCGAGCGGCAAGAAGCTCGACCTGAAAAAAGCGGAAAAGGCAATTGAACTCACCAGGAGGCTGGGGATACGCTTCCACCTCACCTTCACCTTCGGCCTCCCGGGGGAAACATCCGAAACAATTAAAAAAACGATTGAGTACGCCCTTGAAAAAGATCCGGACTGCCTCCAGTTTTCACTCGCGACCCCCTTCCCAGGAACTCAATATTATGAGCGCCTCAGAAAAACGGGCCACATCGCCGCCAGCTCGTGGGAGGAGTACGATGGATCTGGCAAATCTGTCATCCGCACTGACCACCTCTCCAATGAAGAGCTTGAGCACTGGCTCTCCGAGGCATACAGGCTGTGGGGTGAGCATCAGAACGAGAAAGCCATCCAGATCGGTGCTGCTACAGAAGGGCGGCGGAAGGTGAGCCTGTATATTCCTTGCTATAATGCCGCCAAAACTCTCAAATCCTGCCTGGAAAGCATTCTCGCGCAGACGTACCCCGTTGATGAAATAATAATTGTGGACGATGGCTCTACTGATGAGACCGTTGCGATCGCCTCTCGCTATCCGGTAAAGATCATCCGACATCAAAAGAATTTCGGCCTCGCCGCCAGCCGCAACACCGCCTTCCGCACCGCGAGAAACGAGTTCGTCGCCGCCGTGGACGCCGATGTCGCCCTCGACAGGGATTGGCTCAAGATCCTGATGGCGAACTTCACTCAATCCGAGATCGCCGGCGCCTGCGGCAAGCTTACCGAGCGGTACCAGAACAGCATCGCCGACCGCTGGCGCGCGGTTCACTGCAGGCAGCACTTCGGGGATGAGCAGCTTCTGAGTCCCGATTTCCTCTACGGGAGTAACAATGTCTTACGCATTGATGCGGTAGTAAAAATCGGGCTCTATGATCTTAAATATCGAAGCAACTATGAGGATGTGAATCTGGGGCATCGCCTCAGGGCGGCAGGATACACTATCCTCTATCAGCCTGCGGCGAGAGCGGAGCACCTCAAGAGGGATGGTATCTTTTCCGCCCTCGACATGGACTGGCGCTGGTGGATATACTACTATGAGGGTGCGGGTAAATATTCATCTCTGAGAAAGACAATTTTGGCAAACTGGCGAAAGATGCTGGATTATATCCATAGCGATTGGGCCGGGGGGGATAAGAACTTCGTCTTCATTGATCTCTTGCTCTTTTTTACCCAAACGTACAAGGATCTCAAATATCGCCCCTGGCTCAAGAATATCAAATGATCCCGGAGTAAAGGGTCAGAAGATGCGAAAAAATTGCGATTTTGTCATTGCGGGCCCCAAAGGGGCGCGGCAATCCCGAGCCTGTCGAAGGGCTCTTCGTAATGACATGTGGAATATTTGATGCTCCCTTTAATAGGTTTTTGTTAAAATTGTTATGTGGAGGTGAGATGAATGAAATATCCCGTGGTCGTGCATAAAAGCGAATATGGCTATGATATCCACTGCCCACTTCTTCCTGGTTGTCATAGTCAAGGGGATACGGTTGAAGAGGCCTTAGAAAATATCAAAGACGCGATCGTCACCTACCTTAAGATGATATCAGAGGAAACTAAAAGCGCTCTCTATGAAGTGGAGGTCGCTGTCTAGTGCTATTTACCGATCTTTCTTCTGACCGCATTGTTAAAGCCCTTCTTAAAGTTGGCGGCATGAGCGTCATCAAACAATTGCATGGGGTTTACAGTGGATAATCCTGCCATCAGCGTCATCATCCCTACGTACAACAGAAAAGACATTCTGCAAAAAGTCCTTGATGCTTATAAGGACCAAAGCCTGCCTCAGGAACAGTTTGAAATCATCATTATTGACGATGGTTCCACAGATGGCACCAAAGAATCGGTTGCAAAAGCTTCTCAAACGCAGCCAAATATCCGTTACTTCCACCAACCCCACGGCGGCCCCGCGAAGGCGAGAAATCTCGGGATCGAGCAGGCAAAAGGCCCCATTATTCTCTTCACCGGTGACGACTGCATTCCCGATAAGCACCTGCTGCAGGAGCACCTCCGCCTACATAAAAAAGGTGAAGCGATTGCAGTCCTCGGTCATATCGATTGGCACCCTGATTTAGAAATAACGCCGTTCATGAGCTACATCAATATTGATACGCAGTTCAGTTATCCCAGGATCAAAGAGGCTCCGCAGAACGTTCCCTTTGGATATTTCTACACGTCGAATATATCAATTCCAAAGAAATATTTCGAGCTGGTCGGTACCTTTGACACTGATTTCACCGAGGCGGTTTGGGAGGATGTAGAGCTCGGTTATCGTATTTGGAAAAGCGGGGTCCGAATTGTCTACAATTCACAGGCCATCACGTATCACTACCACGCGGTAGATATCGAAGATTACATCCAGCGCCAGCTCAGAGCCGGCAAAGCTGCGGCTGTTCTCTACAAAAAGCACCCCGAGCTGATTGACTTCCTCCGCCTCCCCAGGGTCACCAGCCCCGAAGTTCGATTTCGCTTCTATCAAGCCCTTCTCGACTACTACTATTTTGTCGGCCTTCAGGAAGCCCTTCAATCTGAAAAGAAAGATCAATTGCTTCTCCCCCTTGAAGACAGGTTGAAAAACTGGTCCGACATTGAAAAGGACCGCCTGATGAAGGAAGTCCACGCACTGGAAAGGCTGATAGCAACAAAAACTCAGGAGATCCACAGAAGGGATCGGCAAATCCATCAAAAAGACGGCGAAATAGCAAGGCGGGATGGCGAAATAGTCAAAAGGGATAAGCTTATCGAAGAGCTTCACAATAAAAACCAAGAAAAATATTACAGGATTGTCGAGCTCGAAAAACTAGAAGTCCGCCTCAAAAGCTCACTCCTCTATCGTATTTACAAGCTCTTCAGAAAATAGCAGAAATTATTGCCAGTACCCCGCTGATCCATGTTATAAAATGACAACCTTTGGCTCAAAAGTACCGGTTACTGCCTCTCCATTCTCCTGAGAAAGGGAGAGTCCTCCGTCAAAATGCTTACCTCATTGAATTGGACACCCGCATCAATACAGCGCCTACCCATTGGGACATGGATCTGGTAGGCAAGTTTAAACGTGAATTTCTCGACACTTTTCCTGGGAGTGCAGGAAAAATGATGTGTGTGCCAGTCACCCGCTTCGATAAGTGCATCCCCTATCTGCTCATCTTCCATGTATACCTTCAAATTTTGCGTGGGGGCGTTTTTGATAGGCTGCCGCACATGGAGTTGCAAAATACTTCGGACATCCCTTTGCGTACGTAATAGACAATCTGTTTCGTTACATGTCCAGCGGCACTGAGGACTAGACAGCTCAAGGGGATACCAGCCGTCACCCAGAAGATTATCACTTACTCCCATGATAATTCTATACTGGCTAATCTTTCCCCTATCAGCTCTTTCATAGTCCCAATTGAAGTACGGCAATATATCCGGTTCCAAACCATGCGCTAACATTTTGATAACCGAATACTGGGGAGGGTTTACTTTCCTGAATATGATCGCAGAAGGAAGCCGCAGGATGCAATCAATAAATGGTTTCAACTGGAGCAATGCCCGGTGCCACTCCCGGCGCCTGAGCCAGCGGCGAGCGGTTCCGAGTTCTTTTCTTATGATTCTGCTTATAATGCGTGGCCATACCTCTCGTAGGGGAAAATAGTATAGAATCATCTTGAGACGGTTGCGCAAAATAAAATAATCCTTAAAGGGAGAGCCTTGTTTCGTGCTCGCAGAGAACTTATGGTACACTACCGCGGAAGGAGCGGTTACGATTCTCCATCCCCTGGCATGCAAGCGGAAGGAAAGATCCACATCCTCTAGATAGAACATATGCCAGGGGTCAAATAGCCCTGTTTCTCTCAACGCAGCCACATTCAGCAATACCGCTCCCGCGCAAAAGGAAAAAACGTCTTCGGAATGCCCCATGCTCTTTTTAAACGTCTCCCCCTGATACCTGTCCCATGCATAGGCCATCATATTGAAATCCACACCTATTCCATTGATGATTTTCCTATTGGTGTAGTACATCATACGCGAGGCCACCGCGCCTATGCGTTGATCGGTCTGCACCATTTTTATAAGTTCGGCTAACCAGTCTCGTTCTACCTCGACATCATTGTTCAAGAGCGCAATGTAGTCCGCTCCCTTTTCAAGCCAATATTTCATGCCCCTATTCATTCCCTGTGCAAAATGTTCATTTATTGCATTCTGTATAAGCTGAACATTTGGGAAACACTTCCGAATGTAATCTTGACTTCCATCAGTAGAGGCATTATCAACCAGTGCTATTCCTACGTTCCGATAGTCCAACTTCATTAGGGACGCAAAGCATTCTTCTAAGTGCGCCATCCCGTTATAGTTCAACACAACAATGCCGACAAATGGGACTTTCTGCTCATTGAGCCGTTTTTTCATCGATGCCCTGCAAGGTCTTCGAACCAATACTTTATCTTGTGGTAGCGCTGATCCCATGTACATGATCTGAGAACCTTCTCCCGCCCTTTCTGGCCCATCCGCCGACACAGTTCCGGATCCTTCATAAGATGGGAGAGATATTCGCTGAGCATGTGCACATCTCCGAAAGGCACGAGGAATCCGTCTTCCCCATCAGAAATCACCTCTGGAATTCCCCCCGCATACGCTCCGATTACCGGCTTGCCGGCCAACCATGCCTCAAGAAAAACGATTCCGTAACTATCTGCCCGTGAGGGCAATGCTAAAACATCACATGCCTGGAATAGACTGGCTTTGTCCTCGCCACCAACGTTTCCCATGAGGATACAGGATTCTTTTATCTCCTTTGGTTTCTCGCTGAAATAATTTTGGAACTCTACCGAGGCGTGGCCAGCCATAACCAGTCGCATATGGCCCGGTTGTTTTTTGAGCTTCACAAAAGCATCCAGCAGATGAAACGCGCCCTTATCGTGGATGAGTGCACCAACATAGGCGATGATTTTCTCTTTTTCAGCAATTTTATATTTTGACCTGAAATGTTCAGGATTCCCCCCCGATACATCATCGGGGTTTACTCCCATGCCAAGGATATTGATCTTGCATTCAGAAATGCCTTTTTCTATCAATGCCTTCCTCTCAACCGCCGACTGTACAATCACCAGATTACATGCCTTGAGGACTGAGACCTGGTCTGGGTGGGTATGCATTACTATCTGAGAATCACCGCGCGGCGTACCTGTGTGAACAAACGGGGTTACCGCAAAAGGTTTTCGCCAGAACCGCGCGGCTATATACGCGGGGTAAATGAGGGAATAAAACGGGCTGGGGGTGGCGTGAATGAGATCATAGTGTCGTCCCTCTATAAGCAGATCTCGCCATAGTTCGGGGAGGATGGCTGAGGGGAATCGAAAGAGCAGTCTGCACGTTTTTAGCGGGATTCGCCCTAAGACCTGCCTCGTAAGACCATGGCGAGATGGATGCCTCACGGGGTAACGTCTTACTTTGACACCGTTTATTACTTTGGTAGAAAGATCGGTTTTAGCACGGTCATTAAAAAAAAGATATTCCAGATCCCATGCATTGGTTGTGTAAACGCTGACATCAACTCCGTCCTGTAAAAAACGCTCGGATATCTCTTTTATATAGTTTGGCGCGCCCCCCATGTAGGGCCAATACTGAGTTACCACATTAAGGATGCGCATACAGAGTAACCTCAGGGAAATGCCAAGAACTATCTGATATGGAGAGCTCGGATGAACTTTCTCAACTTTGCCTTCGCTTTGTTCACGAGCATGCGCTTCACTGATATATTATCCTCAGGATTATTCTCAAAGAATTTTCTGCAGTACTCCAAATTCGACTGCAATACCATTACAGGACGATTATTCATATCCCTATCGGGAGCGCGCATTGGATTTTTAACCCAGTTCCTGAGTGGCTCCGTTGTACTCTCATAACTAAACCCGTTTCTGAAGAACTGGTAAGCTTTATCCGCAAAAGCAACCCTCTCTTCCCTGACCAGTTTCGAGAATGCGACAATCTGTTCGGCCAGATCTGATGCATCCCCCACATCGAAAGCCAAGGCCACATCGTTATCCTTCAAAAGATAACTCAACTCGCACAACAATGATGTTATTACAGGTAGTTTGTGTTGGATCATCTCTACGATCCTGGTTCTGGTACCATAGATAGGTTCATAGTTATACTTGTCAATACTTATGCCGAGATCACATTCTGAATACGCTTGAAGCGCTTGAGTGTAGCTGCGCCATCCGAATAGAACAAAACGGTCTCGATATTTCGATTTAGCGATCATCTTCTCGAAGCGGGGATAGGTAAGGTCATCGTGACGTTCCACTCGCCCCCCGATGGAGATGAACTTGATTTTCTCATTCGCTGAAAATGCCTTTTCCAGTGCTGAGAAGAGAGTATCAATATCCGTCCATACGTTGTATCCCCCGCACCATAATACGACGAAGTCATCTTCATCGACATGCCGCCCTCTCAATAACTTTTCCTGTCTCGCTCGTACCACTCTATCCTTTGAAATACCGGGTGGGATTGCATATACAAATCGGTAACCGAAGGTGCATTTACTGAGTCGTCCCAACAAGCTGAGCTGACCCGTTAAAAAATGTTCCTGGCGCGTTCCACATGTTGAAAAAATGTCACCTCTAAAAAGACAGGACTGGTCCTCACGCCAGAACTCGCCAATCCAACGGTCGTCATCATATACATATGATTTTGCTTGTGCTTCACACATGGGGCTGCCGAAAAGATCAATCCACATTGGGGCATTGCTCTTGAGCCGAGCTGCGGTAATAGCACCTACACGCTGGATACCTAGGATACAATCCGGATTAAATTCATCATGAATGGCCTGGACCTTTTTAATAAACTCCATCGTGTCATAATCTATCTGATAATGAATGAGACGCTCTCTTTGAGAAACTTTCATCCCATTGATCGGGTCATAGCTACTGGTCCCGCAGATTGTTATATCGTGTCCGTCCTGAACGAGCGGTTTGATAAACTGCTCCATTCGATAGGACGCGGCAACGAGGCGCTTGTCACTTGCAAATTCAGGTAACACGGCTCCGACGGCAAGGATTTTGGACATGATTTTGATTCCCAACTTATTTAGTGAAAGTACACACTTTCATCCTTATTTCCGTCTTGGCGAATCGCAGATCTGATCAAGGTATCAGTTGGTTGATCATGTCTGCTATCAAATGCGGCCTTGTTGTTTTTCAGCCTATCACACTTCTTTTCTCGCGACTTCCCGGGAGCGGAAAGGTTTCCCATGCTGCCACGTAATATCCTCGAAATCCATGATCAGATCAGGATGAAAATGCTTCCTGATAAAACTGCATGCAGTCCTCAGTTCATCCTCGTTGAGAATTATAGCCTTCTCCTTCGCCTTAACGGCCATGTCGCTCGCGCGGCGGCAATCCAGGATTTCGTCAATAAACTCCCCGTGATCACAGGGGAAATAACACTCTGGATCATATGGATTAACTAGAAGTGTATATGATCCCTTTGAGAAGGTTGCTATTTTTTCTCCAAAATTCCCACTCTTAAAACGTTCCTTGAAATAATCATAATATCGCTCCGGTTTGCAATAAGTAATATGTCCGTCCTCTTCAAGGATCGCTACGAAGAACTGCCGCATACAACGACTGTGCGACTTGGCTCCCTCTTTAATGGAAAGGTGACTTGCCGGTGCAAGCCCTCTCACCGTAACGGGAATCTCAAACTGCTCGTGCCACTCTATGCTCCTGCGGATAAAATCTTCCCACACATCCTTTTTGTGTGCGTAGCTCAGGGGATGGCTACTAGGATAAACTACCTTAATATCTATTGCGACATGCGGGCAATTCCCATTCTTCCAAATTGTCTCAACACGCTTAATTAATTCGGGAAGCCTTTTATACGTCTTTTCAGTTGCGACAGGGACGACTACTATGTAGAAGTTCTGTTCCGATCTTGGTTTGTATTTGACAACTTCCTCGAGGGTATCCAGCAGTATATCACCGTTATATCCTCTATATATCTTGTTAACTTCTCCGACACCGTCAATGCTGAAACATACTCCATTTACGCAAGGCAAGATTTGCAGCAATTTATCTTTTAGAGTCGCATTAGTGTTGAATTCGAGATGAAAATGTTCTCCAAGACCGGCGCGCAGGCGCCGTAGAATATCCACAATATTGGGGACTGTCAGCGGTTCTCCACCGTTGATACAGAGGTGCTTTGGTCTGATCTCTAAAAGCTTTCTGACTCTCGCCTCGATATCGGGATGCTTATAATTAGGCATCGAAGGATAGTGGCAGTAGGTACATTTCAGATTGCACACTTTCGTTATGCACCAGGAAACGACCCAGTGGAAGTTTGGGTATTTCAGATTCATAACATAGCTCGTAAGGCTCATTTGCTGCTCTTTATCTCTCAATAAGGCAGTATTGCTATTGTCCTTTGAGTGGAAAGTGACTATTTTTTACACAATTGTGATATCTATTTTATCATAGATTAGCACGGATGATGTATTCTTAACCTGAATTCTCTGAATCCCCATATTCTCATCAATTGCAAGATAAAACATGCTATGCTTTATTAATAAGTAATCTCAATGCAAAGAAAATGAGAGAACTAATACCACTACCTACACACTGCTGGATTGAAGTGACCTCTCGCTGTAATCTCAAATGCCTATTTTGTGCGCAAACCGTCTGCCCGCAATCAAAAGGAGATATGTCCTTAGAACTCTTTAATGAACTGGAAACCATCTTTAGTCAAACCAAATATGTGCATCTTTATTCAGCAGGGGAACCTTTTATGAACCCCAATTATTTTGGAATGCTGAGACGGGTAAAAGCATACGACAACTTAGTTTATGTTATCACAAACGGTACTCTCTTAGATGAAAGAACATGCATGGGAGTAGTGAATGGGGGTATTGATATGCTGAGCATCTCAATAGATGGTGCATCTGAAAACACATTCAACTATATAAGAAAGGGAGCAGACTTTAACAAGGTTATCGAGAACGTGCGACGTTTAGTTGAAATAAGAAAGTTACTCGATAAGAAGAACCCATATATCGCGATAAATTTTGTACTCACACGGTTAAATATTCCCGAGTTACAACAGATAGTTAGGCTGGCTAAGAACCTAAAAATCGATGGAGTAGTTGTATCTCAGGTTCTTGAATTTGATCCTGTTAAAGATGAAATGGTTAAAGCTCCTAAGGATATCAGGGGATCTCTCAGGCAGGCAATGAAATTGGCCGGTGAATTGAACATCAAGTTTGAACTTCAGTCCTCACTTGTAAAGAAGCTCAACGCCTTAGATATCATGAGGTGGAAACCGTGGTTATCACTGAAGGTTTCCCAAGGTTCGCGGAGAAAAGCATGTTCTTCACCATGGGAGGCTGTCCTGGTAAGATGGAATGGTGACGTCCACCCGTGCTGCTCAGTTAGTCCTGTTCTAGGAAATGTGAATAAGCAAGATTTCAAAGCTATTTGGAACGGTCCCGTGTACACTGATTTTCGTCGAAGATTATTGAGTGATAAACCTCCCGAAGAGTGTAGAAAATGCGTCGCTGCACTATGGTCGGACCCTATTCCATCAAGGCTTAACATGAAGAAGATAGTTTCAGGGCAACTAATACAAACGTCTTAAATAAAGTGACATAGTGGGCTTTTCGTGCTAATCTTAAAGCATGAAAAATCCCACATTAAATCTAACGCATTCGGAAGCAACGAAAGAAAACCTGTTAAAACTGGCCGACAAGATTCCCGGA
>JAPLCX010000092.1 GCA_026392035.1 Candidatus Auribacterota bacterium
ATCAAGGAGAACCTGGACCGGTTCCTCTGGTTCGTAGCCAATGAATTTCAACCAGTCTGTACATAGCGAGCGAGCTGAAAACCTTGTTTCACAAAGATCAAGGGAGCAGTCTGTGTATATACGCCATCTGCGTGCCTTTTCGGACTACAGATCCTTTCCATCACATCTGCTACAAGGACGGAGGCTTGTTTTCGGCTGCTAAAATGTTTTTTGCAACCTCACTCGCCGATTTCGGGTTAAAGATTCACCTTTTGCAGAAATTAATTTGATAGATATTTTGTGGAAATACTATAGAAATGGAATCGCGCATGGATTTGTGATAGACAGCAAAGGTGGTATTGAAATATCAGATACAGATGGCGATAGAAGAAAAGAACCTTATAGGGTTGAAAATAGATATTTAAAAGTCGATCCAATACATTTATTCAACGATTTAAAGCAGGTAATTAGGTGCTATTTCGTGGATCTCAAAGCTGGAAAATATTTCCTTAAGAATCATTTTTGTGTTCGCTTTTCAGAGGTATATCCTCACGGCAATGGCGTAGGATGATCTGGCCCCTAATATCCTGCGATACTTGCATAGGTTTTCGGTGGCCGGATGAATGACTGGGATTCTAAACTGGCCACAAAAGTAGATGTAGATAGTAATACAATGAAACTCGTGCAACCGAATTCTGATAGACACTTTTTGGACACCAAGCCATTATACTTGCCACACATGGCAATTTATTGGCATAGCATAACTAACTCCTATATAGTATGATATAGCTATTCGGAGGGGTGGCTGAGCGGACGAAAGCGCCGGTCTTGAAAACCGGTGTGCCCTTACGGGCACCGTGGGTTCGAATCCCACCCCCTCCGCCAATACTACAGGGATAAGGGAGTAGGGGGAAGGGAGAAGGGAAAAGCACTAAAGCAAAAATCGGTCACTACAGAGCAACCAGAAATGAGCGACCAGAAGATGTCATTGATGTAATAGACCACTCACCCCGCCGGTTGAAAAATTGGGAAAATCAGAAAGAATAATGATGAATATTTATTGACTATATATTGGATTCATACTATATTGAATGAGTACACTATCATCGGGATAACTACAATCAATGGGTGAACGCAATGGCTGAGTTATCATGTGCCGAGGCTGCTCTTCTGGGTCTGCTCTCTGAGGGACCGATGTATCCCTACCAGATAGAACAGCAGGTCAAGTACCGTGATATGCGGTTCTGGACTGAACTTTCGATGTCATCGATATATAAGCTGTTGAGGAAACTTGAAAAGGACGGCTTCGTCATACGAACAAATAAGATAAGCTCCCAGAACCGTCTTCGAAAACTATACACAATAAACAGTCAGGGCAAGGGGGCATTGAAAGAGAAACTTGCATTGCTGCTGAGCCAGCCGGAACATGTCAGATGGCAAATCGACATTGGCACGTATAATTGCAGTCTGCTTCCCGGCAACAAGATACAGGCGGCGCTTAAAAAGTACCGTACTGCCTTGGAAGAAAAGATCAATGGGTATGAAAAATTGCGAAGATATTTACGGGATGCCGGCTGCCCGCCTCATCGATTCGGAGTAGCAACCCGGCCAGTATTCCTATTGAAAGGAGAGCTGCAGTGGGTTGATTCCTATCTGTCGCAACTGAAAAAGGTTAATGCGCACTAGTGTCTTGTCACGGAAATTCCTAGCATATGTCTATCATCGCGAGCGAAAGCGAAGCGATCTCAACATATTGGCAATCATGAGATTGCTTCGTCGCTACGCTCCTCGCAATGACAGGACTTTTGAATGCTACTTCCGAGACACCACACTAGTCCTTGCCAGGAAAATGGCGTGACGCCTTTCATTAAAGACAATAGTGCTCTTCAATGTCGATAGGACCGGGTATTAATAATCCAATCGGGAGTAACCGAGCATGCGTAAAGCGGCATATACCCTGATGGTGGCTGTTCCGTTGCTATCTCCTCTCGCCTGTCAGAGGGAGAGGGAATCACGCGATGTACTTATACAAAACGCAAGAGAACCAAGGAGAATTATGGACATGAACAGAGATGAATATCTTTCCAAGGCAAAAACGTATCTAAGCACCCTGTGCAGCGTAAAACCAAACAGGCGTGTCGGATCACCGGGAAACCGAGCAGCTACGGACTTTTTTGCCCGAACGGTGAAGCCCTGGGGCTACACGATCGATACTACTCCCTTTTCGTGTCTGGATTATGCAGGAGGGGAATCATCATTGCTATGCGAGGGGAGATCCTTCGAAATTCACACAAGCCCGTTTTCCTTGGGATGCAATGTAACCGCTGCGCTGGAAACGGTTTCCACAATTGATGAGCTTGAGAAATGCGCATGCAAGGGAAAGATTCTGTTGATGAAGGGCGCGCTCTGCGCCGAGCAGTTGATGCCCAAGAACTTTGTATTCTATAATCCCGATCATCACAAGAGAATATACGCCCTCTTGGAAGAGAAACAGCCGGCAGTAATTATCACCGCAACGGGGAAAAAGCCGGAATTGGTTGGCGCGCTGTACCCGTTTCCCCTGATATGTGACGGGGATTTTGACATACCGTCGGTGTACTGCACGGATACTGTTGGGAAGGAACTCGCTGCCCGAACAGGCGAAATATTCAGGTTGAGGATCGATGCCAGGCGGATCCCCGCAACGGCGTGCAACGTGATCGCCCGGAAGAATCCTGATGCAAAGAATAAGGTTATCGTCTGCGCGCATATCGACGCGTATGAAAACGCGCCCGGCATCGTCGTCGAGCTGTTGCTTGCGGAGATGCTCAAAGATTATCATGGCCCAGCGTGTATTGAGATAATCGCATTTAACGGAGAGGACTATTACAGCGCGGGGGGGCAGATGGATTACCTGCGCCGATATGGGAAAGATTTCGACTCCATAGCCGTCGCCGTTAACATCGATGACGTGGGATATGTCCGCGGAAGGAGCGCCTATTCCCTCTACGACTGCCCGAAGGAAATCCGGGTGTGCGCGGACAGGGCGTTTGGCGCGTGCGGCGGGATCGTGAAGGGAGAGCAATGGCAGCAGGGCGATCACATGGTCTTCGTTCAGAATGGGAGGCCCGCGATAGCCTTCACGTCGGAAAACATGCGCGAGCTGATGGCGACGATCACGCATACCGCCGCTGACACGCCGGAGATCGTCGACTGCGGCAAACTCTACGAGGTGGCGCGCGCGCTGGAAAGCTTCATCACCCGCTTCCCGGAGCCCGCACAACGGCCATGACCCCGGACAAGATCATCATCGCGAACGCGCGGACCCACAACCTGAAGGGCATCTCCCTGGAGATCCCCAAGCACCGGATCGTGGTCTTCACCGGCGTGTCGGGGTCGGGGAAATCGTCCCTGGTCTTCGACACGATCTACACAGAGGCCCAGCGGCAGCTCATCGAAACATTCTCCTCCTTCGCGCGGGCCCGGCTCCCCAAGCTCTCCAAGCCCGACGTGGAGGAGATACGGAACATCTCGACAGCCATCGTGATCGACCAGAAACGGATGGGGACGACGCTGCGCAGCACGGTGGGGACCGCGACGGAGCTCTACACCTACCTGCGGCTCCTGTTCTCGCGGTGCGGCACGCCGTTCATCGGCCCGTCGTTCTTTTTCGGGTTCAATCATCCGGCGGGGATGTGCCCCGCCTGCAAGGGGCTCGGGAAGAGGATACGGATCGACACGACCCTCCTGCTCGACGAGGAGAAGACCATCCGGGAGGGGGCGATCGTCCATCCCGACTACAAGGTGGGCGCGTGGAACTGGCTGGAGATGGTGGCGATCGGCCTGTTCGATGTGGACAAGAAGCTGAAGGATTTCTCCGAGAAGGAGCGCGCCGACCTGCTCTACGCGGAGGGGATCCCGGTCGATAAGACGCACGGCGCCGGGACCTACACGAAGAACTACCAGGGGGTCGTCAGGAAGCTCGAGCGGCTGCACATCAACAAAGCGAAGGACCAGCTCTCCGCGGCGCGGCGGGACGCGTACGAGCGGTACTTCGTCTACTCGGACTGCGATTCCTGCGGGGGGGCGCGGATCAACGAGAAGGCGCGGTCCGTCACCCTGAACGGCAGGACGATCCCCGATCTGGTGAACATGGAGCTCACCGACCTCCGCAAGTTCCTCGCAACGGTCGGCGGGGATGTCGCGCGGCCGATGGTCCGGAAGATGCAGCAGATGCTCTCCTATATGGTTGACATCGACGTGGGGTACCTGTCGCTCAACCGCGCCGTGGCCACGCTCTCGGGCGGGGAGAGCCAGAGGGTGAAGATGGCACGGCAGCTCGGGTGCGACCTCGTGGACCTGATGTACATCCTGGACGAGCCGTCGATCGGCCTCCACCCGAAAGACATCAACGCGATGATCGGGATGCTGAAAAAGCTGAGGGACAAGGGAAACAGCGTTCTGGTCGTCGAGCACGACCCGGCAGTGATACGGGCGGCCGACTATGCCGTCGACATCGGGCCCCGCGCCGGAAGGCAGGGGGGGGAGGTGGTGTATGCCGGGACGGTCGACGGGCTCCTGCGGTCGAAAGGGATCACTGGGGAGTACCTGAACAGGAACACGAGGGACGGCGGCCGGCGAAAGGCATGGACGAAGTCCATCGAGATCAGGAATGCGACCCTGCATAATCTAAAAAATGTCTCAACCAGGATCCCCCGGGGCGTGCTCACGTGCGTGACCGGCGTGGCGGGCTCCGGGAAGAGCAGCCTTATCCACGGCGTGTTCATCGAGGAGAACAGGGATGCGGTCAGTATCGACCAGTCGCCCGTCGGAAGATCCTCGAGATCCAACCCCGCGACATACATCGGCTTTTTCGACCTGATCAGAAAGGAGTTCGCGCGTGCCACGGCGGCGGCCCCCTCGCTGTTCAGCTTCAACTCGAAGGGCGCATGCCCCCAGTGCAAGGGCCTTGGCACAATAAGCGTGGAGATGAGTTTCCTGGACGAGATCAAGATAACCTGCGACGAGTGCCAGGGAAAAAGGTACACGGAGGATGTCCTCGCCCTGCGGTACAGAGGGAAGAATATCCATGACATCCTGAACATGACTGTTGCTGAGGCGCAGGAGTTCTTCAACAATCCCGAGATCAATAAGAGACTGCGGATCCTGTGCGACGTGGGATTGGACTACCTGGAGATCGGGCAGCCGTTGAGCACGCTGTCGGGAGGCGAGGCCCAGAGGATCAAACTGGCGTCGGAGCTGCATAAAAAGGGCGAGATATATATCATGGACGAGCCCACCACGGGGCTCCACATGGCCGATATCGAAAAACTGCTGCAGATCATCAGGAGCCTGGTCGATAATGACAATACCGTAATCGTGATCGAGCACAACCTGGATGTCATACAATGCGCCGACTGGATCATCGACCTGGGACCGGAAGGGGGCGCCAGGGGAGGGACAATCGTGTGTGAGGGAACGCCGGAAGACCTCATGCGATGCGGTGAAAGCTTTACTGGACGATACCTGAGGGGAGAGGAGACGTGCGCTGAAGATGCCTGATTGGAAGAAGTTTCTCCGTTGCGATCCGGTGCCGGCGCTTCTCGCGTCGGGGAATCCGGCCATTGAATATTTTACGCGGCGGGATCTCCTGGGAGAGAAGGTTGAGCCGATCGAAACGCTCTGGGAGCTGCCGTGTGTGGGGCGTATTTTTCAGAGACAGCAGGCCGATGGCGCGTGGAGATACCACGGTAGCAGTGCGCACATGCGCTCGGAGGAAGATTACAATCAGATAGAAACCTACAGAATGCTCGGGGAACTCGTAGAAAAATACGGGCTCAACAGGAGGCATCCGCAAATCCAGACGGCAGCCGAATTCCTTTTTCGCTGCCAGACCGCCGAAGGAGACTTCAGAGGAATCTATGGCCCTCTCTACTCCCCGAACTACACCGCCGGCATCATGGAACTGCTCATCAAGGCGGGATACGGCGATGATCCCCGCATCGAGAAGGGGTTTAGGTGGCTTCTCTCCATGCGGCAGGATGACGGCGGCTGGGCGATCCCCATGAGGACAGTCAGAGCGAGCTATAAAACGAGCGTGGCGAGTGGCGCGGCGATTGAGCCCGACCGCACGAGGCCTTTCTCGCACCTCGCCACAGGAGTCGTGCTCCGCGCCTTCGCGGCCCATCCAATCTACGGGAGGTCAAAAGAGGCACAGCATGCGGGAACATTGCTTGCCTCGCGTTTCTTCAGGAGGGACGCATACCCGGACCGGAGCGCGCCGGAGTACTGGGGAAGGGTGTCGTACCCGTTCTGGTTCACGGACATAGTGTCCGCGCTCGACTCCTTATCACGTATGGGCTTCTCTAAAAATAATGCACAGATCGCGCGCGCCCTTGACTGGCTGAGGGGTCGGCAGGACAGAAAGGGCCTCTTCAGGCTCAAGCTCCTGCGGGGAAAAGACAAGGACTTGATCTACTGGGTCTGCCTCGCGGTGTGCAAGGTATTCAAGAGATTAGCTGTATCTCTGCCTGCCAACAAGAGAAGCAGTTTGTAATTCCGAGGCGTCAATTTCTCGCGCCGCCAGCTCATGGTTTGGGCGTGGGAGTGCCGGCCACCAGTTGGAACTGGGTGTCCTCGACATTCGATATCTGATACTTCCCCTTGAGTGGATTCTTACCGACAGTCGCGAGCACGCCGTATATTGTGTAGAGACCAGGAGGGGCATTATTCGGGAGAGGCCCGAAGCCGATGTCGCCGGAGGCGTCGCCGATGGTCATGTTGCCCCGCACAGGCGTCTGCTTGGATGTGAGTCCGCCGCGGCTGT
Source organism: Candidatus Auribacterota bacterium (assembly GCA_026392035.1). Taxonomy (NCBI): domain Bacteria; kingdom Pseudomonadati; phylum Candidatus Auribacterota; species Candidatus Auribacterota bacterium. Next base: position 6,785 of record JAPLCX010000092.1, read on the forward strand.
TACGGTAGAGCAGCTTTCCATTGGGGAGCGTGACGGCGAGGTATGCGTCGGCGTGATATCCTTTCCAACCGTTTGCCTTCACACGATAACGCACCACCGGCTCCTCACCGTAGGCGAGCACCATGGTGGATTCCATCCGCAGGCTCAGCTCTGGAGGTGTTCCACTGGGGGGAGTCGGTGTCGGGGTGGGACCGGAGGCCACTATGGTGATGGCGCCATTTTGAGCTGTGGCGGTATTCCAGTAGCCGGAATAATCGGTCTCGTAGTACGCGGGGCCGATGAAGTTCACAGGGGTCGTGGTGGAGCGGGCGCTCGATGATATGATGAACGTGAGTATTGCGAGCCTGCTGATGTCGTCGACCCACCATTCGTCACCCCAGGATTCCGTGTAGATGTGGACCCTGCCCGGAGGCGACTCGTTGCACCAGATCCGGTAGATCCCATTGTCCTGCGCACCGTCGCTCAACTCGACATTGTCCAGCGTGAGGAGGTTAGTATCGTATTCAAATGTGCAATCAAAGTCCGTCACTGACTCATCCGGGTCTATACTCAGCGAGAAACTCACCGAGCTGCCGGGCGCGCCGCTGCCGCTGCCGAAGCTCATGATATCCGCTCGGCACGGGAGCGCGGCGAGCATCGTCATCACGTAACAAAAGATAATAGCTTTCACACTCTACCTCCAATGGTTGAATCCTGGATCTCGATACACCAAAAGGAAACTGCGATGAAGTATGTTGACACGAACTATGGGTGAAAGTCAAACCGAATGAACGAACCCGCCGGGCATGGTCACCAGCCGGATGCCGGGTGACTAATCCGTTTTACAAAGAAGCTAATTTTTACTATTGTAATAACCCCGAACGGCCCCGAGTCGTTTATAGCGTGTACGGCGTAATGGCCATAGATTAAATCGAAAGGAGCACCGTATGATAAGGAAAAAAGAAGGGTATGTGGCGCCGCCGAGAGGGTCTATTCACAACGAGGTTGCCAAGCTTCTCCCTACTGTGCCGAGGGAGCTCATCGAGGGGCTCGATTTTACCGCCCTCTACACAATCCATAGTGAGATTGCCCGTTACGACCTGAACCCGGAGGCGGTTGCTGAGGTAAATATCACCGGATACCGGTGCGGCAGGGATCTCTCAGGGGCGAAGGCGGCGGTCAAGCAGTTCAGGCGCGATCTCAAGAAACAGCTCGCCGATGCGGTCCGCCGAAAGAGGGATGAGGCCCGGGCGAAGGCGCACGCCGCAAAGGCGAGGGAACGGGGCGCGAGAGACAAGGCACGCGTCCGCGCCGGATAACAGCCCGAGGAATCGTGGTCTTTGAGGAAGGGAGAGAGTTACTGCACCGTTATTGATTCCGTCGCGATCGCGGGGCTGATTTTCTGGAGCACCTTGATCGCATGGAGGAGTATGAGAGAAATGGCAAAACAGGATACCGGCATAAGAAAGATTCCTTTTGAAAACGTTCTGCCGTGCATACAGGACTGCATCACCTATCCGACCATTTCAGGGCAGGAGGGAAAGCTGGTGGAGCACCTCATAGACGGGCGCGGCGGGAACTCAACCGTTCTTAAACGTGTGGAGCTCACCTAAGAATGAAAAAGATCCTTATGGCGGCCGTTCTCGCAGCGGTGCTCTCGTGCGCCTGGAGCGAAGAGCCGGCACTGCCGGATAGTTTTAAGGGAGTGGTTCCTGTTTTTTCAGGAGCACGGATCGTACTTTCTGCGGACACAGGGGAGGGCATGCAGGTGCTCCTCCGGAGCAACGGGACGGTACTGGAGATCATCGAATTTTACCGCAAGGCCATGAGGGAGAATGGCTGGATCGAAAGCGCGCAGGTGGCCGTACCCGATGGTCGAACGGTAGCCTTCCAAAAGGGAGGACGTTCGCTGGCCGTCACTGCCCTGAAACCTGCGGGGGAAGAAGCTCATGTCACGCTTTTTCTCACAAGGGGGTAGCACCGTGAGCAAAGGGCAAGAGATCATGGTTGTGGAGCGCGATCTGCTTCTCCGGGAGAGGCCGTTCCAGGGCTTTTCCCCCGCAGGGGCGTACGACTACGAGTCGCTCATCCTGAAAAATTACCGCTATGCACCGCGGGGAAACGTGGAGGACAATCCCGCCCTCAAGCAGCCCATCGCATACTGCATCATTGTCAATCCTGCGATGGGGAAGATATTCGCCTACAAGAGGGCCGAGGGGGATGGGGACTACGACGAGGTGCGGCTGAGGGGAAAGTGGTCCCTGGGAATAGGGGGGCACATCGATCGCGCAGACCTCGCTGCGGAGAACCCGGTCAGGGCGAGCATGCTCAGGGAGCTCGGAGAGGAGATTGAAATCACGGGACCGCTCACGCCGAGGATCCTGGGGTACATCAACGATGACATGGACATGGTGGGCAAAGTCCACTTCGGCCTTCTTTATCGGCTTGATACTGAGGCGAGGGAGATAACGCAGCGGGCGACGGAGATCGCCGAGAGCCGGATGCTCACCGCCGGGGAGTGGCAGCGCATGCTGCGCCGCAGGGATATCGTCATCGAAGAGTGGTCCCGCATTGCCTCCGGCCCCCTCCTCGAGAGCCTGTCAGCGGGGGGGATGCGTCATTACACATTCCTTCATTGACCGATACAGCAGCGGCGACAGTGTGGTGCATCGCGTTGACCCGAGGGTCAAGTTCATCGCGATGGCTGCGGGCGTTCTTTTCATTATCACCACCCCTCCCAGGGCGTACCCGAGCTTTGTGATCTACGCGCTCACCGTTCTCTCGCTTCTCACCGTCGCCCGCGTGCCCCTCGCATTCGCGGGCATGCGGTTGCTGCTCACCATGCCGTTCGTGCTCGCGATCGGCGCATTCATCCCTTTCATCAGGGAGGGCGAGATCGCGGGCAGCTACTCTCTTGGATCGTGGAGGCTCGCGGTGACCGATAACGGCCTGCTCTCGGACGATCTCATGCGGATGCAGCGAGCGGAGCGCGCGCGCTTTCAGCCGTGGGATTGGGGGGATTTGAATCCAGGTCCTCGCACCACTTGAGCTTCGAGGAGAAAAAGAAGGTTTCACTCGCGACGGTGCTGGCGCTCGACCCCGAAATTATCGCGCTCGACGAGCCCACGAGCAACCTCGACCCTGAGAGCAGGGATGAATTTATACGCGTGCTCAAATCGTGCAAGGGGACGAAGATCGTCGCCACTCATGACCTCGATCTCGTCGTCGAGATGTGCGAACGGGCGGTGCTCCTGAGCGCGGGAAAAATCGTGGCTGACGGCCCTTCCGCCGAGATACTCGGGGATCGAGGTTTCATGCAGCGCCACCGGTTGAAGGTGCCGCTCACATTGCAGCTCAGGGGAAAAATGTGAGCGCTCCCTCTGTGGCCGTCTGGGCCACGCAGGTGCCGACTTCCTGCGCGGTCACCGCTCGAAGATGCGGTTGCATGCCGTGGTGATCGCATCGAGCTCACTCCTCGACAGCTCCCAGTTCCCCGCTCCTGCGTTCATGGTCGCCTGCGCAGCGGTGCGCGCGCCCACCAGCGCGGCCGTGACTCCTTCCTGCTGACGTGCCCAGTTGACGGCTACCTGTGCGAGGGGAACGGCCCTTTTCCCGGCAACCTCTTTCATCTCTGCCAGGAGCGATTGCGTCCGGCTCCAGTAGGGCTCTTTATAGAACATGTAGAAGAAGTTGCGGCAGTCACCCTTGCTAAAACAGGGGGGCTCAACATACTTGCCTGTGAGGATGCCGCTCCCGAGGGTGCCATAGGAGATGATCCCGATTTTCTTCTCCCGGCAGAATGGGAGAATGGATTGTTCTACCTTCCTCTCGAGCAGGGAGTAGTGCGGCTGCAGACTCACCACGGGGGCGACGGCGAGCGCTCGCTCGAGGAGCGGCACGTCGAAATTTGAAACGCCGATGTGGCGGATCTTCCCTGCGTCTCGCATCTTCAGCATTTCTCTCATCGTCTCTTCGACCGGCGTCTTTGGATCAGGCCAGTGGCACTGGTAGAGGTCAATGGTGTCCAAGCCGAGCCTTCGCAGGGAGTCCTCGATCTCCTTCCTGATATCATCCGGTTTGAGGCTGTAGCTGAACTTCTTGCCATCGCGGTGGACGCCGCACTTGGTGGCGACGATCACGCGCGCGCGCCGTCCCTTGATCGCCTTTCCCACAATCTCTTCCGCGTGCCCCCTGCCGTATGCGGGAGCGGTGTCAATGAGATTTATCCCTGAGTCGAGCGCGGCATGGATTGCCGCGATGGACTCCTCGTCCTCCGCGTGTCCCCAGTGATCGCCCCCGAGAACCCACGTGCCCAGACCCACTTCAGATACCACGAGATCACTCGTGCTGAGTTTTCGGTACTTCATAAGTGTGTCCTTTCCGACAAGCAAGAATATATCTGTGCGCCGGCATCATTATATGCGATTTTACATAGAGCCTGAAGCCCAAATCCGCACCACATTTCGCCTACTATGTGAAATACTGTCCGCAGCCCTTAGCTTTGGGACAACGCCGGCAAAATTTTGCTGTGCGAATAATTTATTTGACCTCCCGCAGGGGGAGTGTATAATAGCACTGTTCTTTGAAACAATGCTGTATGAGGGAAAGCGGTGAAATACCGCTGCTGCCCCCGCAACTGTAAGTGGCGTGGGTGCGTGCCGCAGGCCACTGGCGCAGTGGATCAGGGAATGGTTGCTGCGCTGGGAAGGCGTGCGGGTCGTATGATGCCACAAGCCAGGACACCTCAGGAAAAATCTTCTTCGGGGTGGGAGAAGCCGGTGTGAAAGAGGCCAGTTCTTCTTAACCTGAGGAGCTGGCTTTTTTATTGTCTGGTGGCTGAGCGCTCCGAAGTTCATATAGAAGTGAATAGGGTAGAAAAAGAATAGAAAAAGAAAGGAGAATAACATGAGAACCGGATTGATCGCGGATACGTTGGCATGTGTGGTAGCGGCAGCTGTATTCAATTTTTTACCACGGAGGACACGGAGATCACAGAGAAAGGAGGCAAAGATGAGATTGGCAATTATGCTGGGGATTATCGCAGTCGCCTGTGTTGCGTCCGGCGCGGTCCAGGTGCCGGAGGGTTACAAGGCCTCAGCGATCAATCAAAACTGCGGAGGCGGGATCGACTATCTCCCTGATGGAGATATAATTGGAATGTACATGGATCTCGCTTACACTGCAAATAGCTACATTGTCCGGGTTGACGCCAACGCCGACGGTTCGCCTGCAACGGCGGAGCTGTTGTACGATTTTGGGGCTCCCGTGTATGGCTCATTTATTCGGGTGAGTCCTGATGGCGGCTTTGCGCTCTTTGGAGAGAGCACGAGCGGGACTATTTACAGGATGAATCTTTCGGACAATGCTGTCCAACCGGTCAAGACAGTTGCGTTTAATTATGACCTTGCGTTTATAGACAGCGGGAACTGTTACCTCAGCGCATCCCCGGGAGGTTTCGGCAGCCCCAACATCATATATCACTGGAACCTGACGAGCGATGAAATGACGGAGGTGGTGCGGATATCGGATGCGCCCTCGGGACCTATTTCGGTCGATGCACAGGGCAATCTCTACTATGTAAAAGGCACGCTTGATTTCCCCGCTCCCCCGGCAAGCTGTAAATTGCTCAGGTTCTCTCAATCAGCACTAAGCGCTGTCCTTAATGGTGCTCCCAAACTTGGCGAAGGAGACGCAGTCCAACTAGCCATACTTGATTACGGTTATGACATTGTCTGGCATTCGTCCGGCGCCTTGTTTGTCTCTGATTCCAACAAGGGGAAAATCTATAAAGTTGGAACTGATGGAAAAGTCAGCGATTTTTGCGTCAGGGCCGCTGGATCATCAGACTCTTATACATATCTGGCCCTGTACAGCCGTGATTCATCCTTTGGGCCCAACGAGAGCACGCCAGCCAAATTAGCCTTCGCTTATACCGATTGGGCAACAGCAAGTGCAGTGTACCAGGTGACCTCTATCGCGCCACCCGCCCCGGAGGCAATTCAGTTGAATTGTAACGGCAAAATCTTCCACGCCGGCGATCGGTTCGCGCTCTCTGTCGCGGTGCAGCCGACCACGCAGCCGTTTGACGCCTATGTCGTGTTCAGGGGGCCGGGCGTATCCTACTCACTCACCCCCAGGGGCCTTGTAAAGGGAGTCAAAGCCTATGCCGTGGCGGTGCCCGTTTTAAGGCAGGCAGTGACCAAAGACCTCCTCGACATGCCCATCCCCGCAGGTGTTCTCGCGGGGACGTGGACCATCTACGCGGGCCTCATGCCGAAGGGGACCGCTCCTTCGCCCATAAAAGCATTCGCGCTGGATTCCGTTGAGGTCACCGTGAAGTAGCCCGGACGCCGATTCCCCTGTTGGCCGGAAAAAACACAATGACAGTTGACGCGAAGGAATCAATCACTGGTCTTCCCTTCTTCTGTTCATGGAGCGGCGGAAAAGACTCGTGTCTGGCTTTGTACCACGCCATCCAGAACGGCGGCAAGCCCCACTCCCTTCTCACGATCCTATCGGAAGATGGCGTAACTTCTCGTTCCCACGCACTGCCCAAACCGTTGATTGAGGAACAGGCCAGAAGTTTGGGTTTGCAGCCGGTTTTCCGTTCAGCCTCGTGGCAGCAATACGAAGTGGAATTTATTTCGGCCCTTCACGAGTTCAAGAAGTCCGGAATCGAAGTGGGCGTATTCGGGGATATTGACGTGGACTCGCATCGTGAATGGGTTAGGCGTGTGTGTGGTGTTGCGGGGATCGTACCGGTTCATCCCCTCTGGAAACGAGATCGGCGCGAACTGCTGGAAGAATTCATCGGTCTGGGATTCAGAGCCCAAATCGTCGTCATCAATGAACAGAAGCTGGACAAGAACTTCTTGGGAAAGAGCATACAGGCTCAGACAATTTCCGAAATGGGGGAGGCCGGAATTGATCCGTCGGGAGAGTTGGGTGAATACCATACCGTTGTCACGGACGGTCCGATCTTTTCCTCGAAAATGGAAATCAAACCAGCGGGTCACCACCACAACGAGGGTTACTGGTTTTTGAAGGTGGATCTGTAAAACCAATTGAAGCGGCCAACAACGGAGTGCAGGCGACGCTTTACAGCGCGCCTGACTCCGAGCGATCTGGCGAAAATTACGTTGTAATCTACACTGGGCTGGCGCCATCGAGGGCAGTTGCGTCACCCCAGAACGCCCCCGCCCTGGATTTCATGGGTGGCCATTTTCGGACAGCACGAGTGTCTGGCCTTCCGCCGGAGGCTGACACGCAGCAGACTTGCCCGCCTTTGGCAGGGGGGGATCAGCAGAATTTACCCACCCACAACGGAAGAGCACCGTAAATTGTGCTGTCATGACCATAATATTTGGTCATGATAAAGGCGCCCCTTATGCTATAAAGTACATACTCCTATGCGCATCATCTATTACCGACCCAGTGATTTTTCAGGACATTCCCCGCTTTTTAGCCGTCCCATTTTGTAATATATTGTTGGCCGCAACCAATTTTTACCACTGAACCTGCCTGCCGGCGGGCAGGGACACTGAATTCACTGAACACAACATTCTACGGTAAAGAAAGTTACGAATACCAAGCAAAAAACTTTCTCAAAAAGAAAAGTTTTGCACACTTGCAATACGAAGGTCACGAAGATAGCGGAATAGGCTGATTAACCTACTTTTTCTTCGTGCCCTTCGCGGTGAGAACTGCCTTGTAAAGAAAAATGGGGGAACGCCAGAGTGATTTTTACTGTGATTCAGACAGTGGGAGAAGAGAAGAGCTAATCTTTTATGTAGCAAAGAGTTATGTGATTTATGAGATTGAGGCCTGAGATTTTCTTTCGGCCTCATCATTTTTTTGCTTGTAATCTGATTGTATAATGATATAGTT